>JAGAEH010000199.1 GCA_017613225.1 Lachnospiraceae bacterium | reverse complement strand
TCCGCCAGCTCCGTGATGCCGCCGTTGCCCGCGCCGGACACCGCCTGATAGGTGGAGGCCACCATGCGTTTGATGGGACTCAGGCGATGGATCGCCGCCACCGCCATCAGGGCGATGATGGTGCTGCAGTTGGGGTTGGAAATGATGCCCTTGTTGACCTTCGCGTCCTCACCGTTGATCTCCGGCACTACCAGCGGCACGTCATCCTCCAGGCGGAAAGCGCTGGAATTGTCGATGAACAGAGCGCCGGCCTGCACGATGTGCGGCGCGTACTGCTTCGCCAGCGCGTTGGATACCGCGCCGAACACCACGTCCAGTCCCGCGAAGCAGGTCTCGCTCACCGCTTCAATGGTGATCTCCTGTTTTTTGAACGTCAGCTTGCCGCCCGCGCTGCGGGGGCTGGCAAACAGCCGCAGCTCATCCACCGGGATGTTCTGCTCTTCCAGGCACTGTATCATCTGACGGCCCACCGCTCCGGTGGCGCCCAGGATCCCTATCTTCATATTAATCTGCTCTCCTTCTTTTCTTCGGCGATGAATTTGTCATAAATGCAGCGGATGGCGTCCTCGTACCGGTCGTCGTCGATGCCGAATACGATGCCCAGCTCGTCCGAAGTCAGCTCAATGATCTTCACGTTGATGTCCTCCGCGCCCAGCTGGGACAACAGCTTTCCGGCCAGGCCGGGCTTTTTCTGCATGCCGCGGCCCACGCAGGCGATCAGGGAGATATGCTCTTCCACCATCAGGGCGTCGGGCCTGATCCTCTCCCGGATCCAGCCGACGATGTCGTACAGGCAGTTGGCCACGGCCTCCGCCCGGACGATGATGGAGTAAGAGTCAACCATACTGGGCATGTATTCGATGGACACATGATGGTCCTCGAACACCGAAAGCAGCCGGCGGATGAAGCCCACTTCCACGGTGGAATGGTTCTTGACCAGCGTGATGCCCACAAAACCCTTCCGGCCGGTGATGCCGGTGATCGTATAGGGCGGCTCTTCCTTGTCCATCTCCGAACAGTCGTTCAGGATCATGGTGCCGCGGTTTTCCGGCTCATTGGTGTTGCGGATGTTGATGGGGATGCTCTTGCTGCTGGCCGGGAAGACCGCGTCGTCGTGCAGGACGTTGGCTCCGAGATAGCTGAGGGCCCTGAGCTCGCTGTAGTTGACCCGGGCGACCCGCACGGAGTGGGGCACGATCCTGGGATCCGCCACATAGATGCCGGACACGTCGGTCCAGTTTTCATAGACGTCCGCCCCCACGATGTTGGCGATCACGCTGCCGGTGATGTCGCTGCCGCCGCGGCTCATCACACGGATGGCGCCGCCGGGCAGGGCCCCGTAGAATCCGGGGATCACCACGCCTTCGGCGTCCAGGCGGGCGGACATGAGTTCCGCCGTCCTGGCCATGTCGATCTCACCGTTGTAGGAAAAGGCGATCACGTCCGCCGCGTCTACGAACTTATACCCCAGGTACTCCGCCAGAAGGAGCGCGGCCAGATACTCGCCGCGGGACACCAGGTAGTCCACGGACATGCCCTTCTTCATGCGGCTGCGGATCTTTTGGAACTCCGCCTCCAGATCCAGCTTCAGTCCCAGATCCTCCTTGATCTTGCGGTACTTGTCCTCCACCAGGGAGAACAGGGGCTCGTAGGAGACGCCGTAGCGCACATGGGCCTCGCAGAGGTACAGCAGGTCCGTGACCTTGTGGTCCTCGCTGGACTCCTTGCCGCAGGCGCTGGTCACCACGAATTTCCGCGCGGGATCCGACAGGATGATGTCCTTTACCTTTTTAAACTGTTCCGCGTTGGCGACGCTGGAGCCGCCGAATTTTGCTACTTTGATCATTGTTCTTCTCCACGATCGGCGTTTCCGCCTTAAGAAAGAGTTATAGCATCCTTCGGCCGATTATTCAATAGTTACGTTTATTTATGCAGGATTATATGGTGAAACCACGTTCCCGCGTATTTTTCACAAGTCCGGGCCGGCAGGGCCGTCCCCTGTCTTTCCACGGAAAAGCGGGCCCGCGAGGGGCCCGCCTTCATCCTGGAAGTCCGGATCAATAGTTCTCCGCGTGAACTTCGAAGTAGCTCTGCGGATGATCGCAGGTGGGGCAGATATCGGGTGCCTTGGTCCCCACGACGATGTGGCCGCAGTTGCGGCACTCCCAGACCTTGACCTCGCTCTTTTCGAAGACCTGCGCCGTCTCCACGTTCTTCAGCAGCGCGCGGTAGCGCTCCTCGTGGTGCTTCTCGATGGCGGCGACTTTGCGGAATTTCTCAGCCAGCTCCGGGAAGCCCTCTTCCTCGGCGGTCTTTGCGAAACCTTCATACATGTCGGTCCACTCGTAATTCTCGCCGTCCGCGGCCGCGCCCAGGTTCTGAGCGGTATCGCCGATGCCGTTCAGTTCCTTGAACCACATCTTGGCATGCTCTTTCTCGTTGTCGGCGGTCTTTAAAAACAGAGCGGAGATCTGCTCATATCCTTCCTTTTTCGCCTTGGAAGCAAAATAGGTATACTTGTTTCTGGCCTGGGATTCGCCGGCGAAAGCGGCTTCCAGGTTCTTTTCGGTCTGAGTTCCTGCGTACTTGTTTGCCATTCTGATACTCCTTTTCCGGCTGATCCGTTACGCCTTCCACAGTCCGTGCAGGTTGCAGTACGCGTATACTGCCAGCACTTCGTCGCCTTCGCACAGGGCGAAGCATACCTTCGGCGGATCGCCGGGCTTCAGTGCCTTGCGCTGATTGCCGAATTTGGTCTGAAGGGAGACCCATTCAATGTAGTGCACGTCCACCATGGGATGCTCCACGGCGCCTACCGTGACGACTACCTTGTTGTCCGCAACCTCATATACCGGCACATGCTTCTCCAGGGAAGCATCGACGGTGCCGGGGATGATCTCTTCCATCGGCTTGCCGCAGCAGATCAGCGGAACACCGGTCTCTTTCACGATCGCGACCATCTGACCGCAAACGGAACACTTGTAGAATTTCATCTCCATACTCATTTCCTCCTTTTTGCCGGATCGATCCCGATCCTGTTTTCATTATACAGGAAAGCGCCTTCATGTAAAAGGCCGAAATCCTAAAATCTTCGTGAACTCTCGGGCATTTTACAGGCCGTAGATGTCCTTATATTTCTTTTCCAGATAGTCCGTGAAGCAAGTGGGATCGAAGGGGCCTTCAAAGACCTTTTCCAGCAGCTCCTCCGGCTCGTACAGCCGGCCGTACTGCCAGATGTGCTCCCGGTTCCAGGCGCTGATGGGGGCCAGGTCTCCCTCGTCCAGCAGTCTGTCCACGTCCAGGGTCTCCTTCATCTTTTTCAGGAACTGCGCGCCGTAGGCGGTGCCCAGGGAGTAGGTGGGGAAGTAGCCCACCTGGCCGCTGCCCCAGTGGGAATCCTGCAGGCAGCCCATGGTGTCGTTGGGCACGGTCACGCCCAGATAGTCCTTGTACATGGCGTTCCACAGTTCCGGCACCTCGCCGATCTTCACCTCTCCCGCCAGCATGCGGCGCTCGATCTCGTAGCGCACCAGGATGTGCAGGGTGTAGGTGACTTCGTCCGCCCGGATGCGGATGAGCCCCGGCTCCACCTTGTTCACCGCCCTGTACAGGTCCTCCGGCGTCTTTCCTTCAAAGTTCTCCGGGAAGATCTCCGCCAGCTTCGGGAACACGTTCTTGATGAAGCCCCGGGACCGGCCCACGTAGTTTTCGTAGAACCGGCTCTGGCTCTCGTGCAGGCTCATGGAACAGCCGCCGTCCAGAACGGTGTAGGCGTACTCCTCCGCCGGATACATGAAGTACAGGCCGTGGCCGCCTTCATGCATCACCGAATACATGGCCGGGGAGAAAGTGTTCTCATAGTAGTGGGTAGTGATGCGCACGTCGTTCTGGGATCCCAGACTGGTGGTGAAGGGATGCTCCGTGGTGGCGATGCCGCAGCGGTCCTTGTCGATCCCCATCATGTCCATGATGACGGAGGAGACTTGGCGCTGCTTATACTCCGGGAAATAGCCGTTGATGATGGAATCGTCCACCTGGGGCTTTTCGCTGATGGCCCTGGCCAGGGGCACCACCTTCTCCTTCACCGCCGCGAAGAAGGCGTCGCACTTCGCCGAGTTCAGGCCCTCTTCGCTGTCATTCAGCCAGTAGTCGAAGGGATCCATGCCGGGTTCGCAGATCTCCGCCAGCTTTACGCAGTCGTCAAAGACCCGCTGCAGATAGGGCTTGAAGATGGCAAAATCACTGGTCTCCTTGGCCCTGCGCCAGGCGTCGGAGGCCTCGATGATCATCCGGCGGTGCTCCATGAAAAAGTCCATGGGGATCTTTTCCGTTTTGCGCAGGCCCTTTAACAGCAGATGGACCATCCGCTGCTCCGCCTGGGACAGCTCCGCCTTATGTTCGTCCAGATACTCCAGCATGGCCCGGGTCTCGGGGCTGGTGTTCAGCTTGTAGAGCTCTCCCGTCAGGATCGTCATGGAGTGGGCCCTGTTTTTGGCAGTGCCACGGGGGGCGCCGGTCACGCCGTCATAGTGGATGGAACCCACGGCATGGTAGTAAGCGCTCAGCTTGGACTGCAGTTCCATCAGTTGCTTTCTGGCTTCTGTTAAGGTCATGGTGATGTTACTCCTCTCTTTCGTTGGGATCCTTCGGCTGTGTTCGCTTCGCTCACTCCGCTCAGGATGACAGGCTCGCTTGTCATCCTGAGCCGGAGGCGAAGGATCCCTTCCGGCTCACAAAAAGCGAAGGCCCTGCGCGGAGACCGCGCAAGGCCTGTGCAGCTTGTTTAACGGGCGAAGAACCAGTAGACCAGCAGGATGCCGCCGACGAACAGCAGCAGGATCGGCAGGAACACCCGCACCGCCGCTATGAGGAAAGCCCAGAAATCACCCTTCTGATAGACGTATTTCTCCGCTTCCTCGATGGGTTCCATCCAGGGCTCTTCAAGATCCTCCTGTACTCCCACGAAAGGATCTTCCTCCGGTTCCTGTCCTGCTTTGGCAGCCTCTTCGGCAGCCTCTTCCGTTTCGGTTTTGATCCGTTCTTCTGTCCCGTTCATGATACTGGTCTCTTACAGGCAGTGGTGGCAGGCCACAAAGTGACCGGGCTCCATCTCCTTGAATTCCGGCACTTCCTCCTTGCAGATGTCCGTGCAGAACTTGCATCTGGTGTGGAACTTGCAGCCGCTGGGGGGCTTGACCGGGCTGGGGATGTCGCCTTCCAGCACCTTGATCTCCTTGCGGTTCTCCACGTCCGTGGTGGGGATGGAGGCCAGCAGGGCGTCCGTGTAGGGATGCATGGGATGCTCGAACATCTTCTCCGTGGTGGTCAGCTCCACCATGTTGCCCAGGTACATGACACCGATGCGGTCGCTGATGTACTTGATGACGCTCAGGTCATGGGAGATGAAGAGGTAGGTAAGGTCCTCTTTCTCCTTCAGGTCCAGCAGCAGGTTGATGATCTGGGACTGGATGGACACGTCCAGGGCGGAGACGGCCTCGTCGCAGATGACGAACTTGGGCCGCAGCGCCAGGGAACGGGCGATGCCGATACGCTGTCTCTGGCCGCCGGAGAACTGGTGCGGATAGCGGTGGAAGAAATACTTCTGCAGACCGCACTCGTCCATGACGTCCATGATGTATTCCTGCATCTCATCGCCGTTCTTTTCGAAGATGTGGTGGGTCATCAGGCCTTCGCCGATGATCTGTCCCACCGTCATTCTGGGATCCAGCGAGGAGTAGGGGTCCTGGAAGATCAGCTGCATGTCCTTGCGGAGCACGCGCATCTCGTTGACACTCAGTCTTGCCAGGTCGATGCCGGTGTCCAGTTCCGCATCGTACTTCGCGAAGTCCGGGCGGTCCTGGTACTTGGCGCGCAGGACGTCCAGTTCGGCCGTGTTCTTCAGGTCTTCCAGCTTCGAGCCCTTTTCCATGGCCTCGCATTTGGCCTTGTAGTCCGCCAGCACGGTCTTTCCGACTTCGTGCAGGTCGTCGGCAGTGTAAAGGCCGCCGATCAGCTGCACCATGCCGTAGAACACCTTGTCGGCATCGTTCTGGGCGAACATGGCTTTGTTCGTGGCGATGCGCAGGTCCTGACCCTCCGCTGCGGATTCCATGACCTTCTTCTTTTCGTCGGCCTTGGCCTGAAGCTTTTCGTATTTGGCCTTCTCTTCCGGAAGCTTGCTCAGGATCTTCGTCACATACTCCGGCTTCAGCTCATAGATGGAGCGGCCGTTGTAGATGGTGTAGCCGATGGTCTGATCGTACAGCTGGAGCAGCACGCGGCCGAAGGTGGATTTTCCGCAGCCGGACTCTCCCACCAGGCCAAGGGTCTCGCCCTCGTAGATCTCCAGGTCGATGCCGTCGTTGGCGCGGACGTACAGCTGTTCCTTCTGGAAAACGCTGGTCTTCTTAACGGGGAAATACTTTCTGAAATTGTGGACGCGGAATAAAACCTTTTTCTTTTCTTCCATTATCTCTCGTTCCCCCTTGCATTGATCTCCGGATGGAAGCAGCGCATCTGGTGGCCGGGCTCGATCTCATCCAGGGTAGGCTCCTCGTTCAGGCACTTTTCCGTCGCGTACTTGCATCTGGGAGCAAACTTGCAGCCCACGGGCAGCGCCAGCGGATGCGGCACCGCGCCGGGGATCGCCTCCAGCCTGACGCCGGTGGGCGTATCCAGGCGGGGGATGGAAACCATCAGGCCCTCGGTATAGGGATGCTGATATTTGTGCTGCTTGCCGAAGATCTCGTTGACGGTGGCCTTCTCCACGATCTGTCCGCAGTACATGACGGCCACGTCGTCGGCCATCTGGTTGATGACGCCCAGGTCGTGGGTGATGAACAGGACGGCGGTGCCGTTCTTTTCCTTCAGTTCGTTGATCAGGTACAGGATCTGGGCTTGGATGGTAACGTCCAGGGCGGTGGTGGGCTCGTCCGCGATCAGCAGCTTGGGCTGGCAGGCCAGGGCCATGGCGATCATGACACGCTGCCGCATGCCGCCGGACAGCTGGTGCGGATACTGCTTCGCCACTGTCTCCGGGTTGGGGATCTTAACGGCGTTCAGCATTTCGATGACCTTTTCGGCAGCCTGCTTCTTGTTCAGGCCCTGATGGATCATGAAAGGCTCGCCCACCTGGCGCTCCACCGTAAAGATGGGGTTTAAGGAGGTCATGGGCTCCTGGAAGATGACGGAGATGGCGTTGCCGCGGATCGCGTGCATCTCCTTGATGGAGACGTCCGCCAGGTTCCTGCCGTCAAAATAGATCTCGCCGCTGTCGATGTAGCCGTTGCCGTCCAGCAGTTTTAAGATGCTCATTGCGGACACGCTCTTGCCGGAGCCGGATTCTCCCACGATGCCCAGCGTCTTTCCGGAATCTACGGAATAGGTAACGCCGTTTACAGCCTTTACGATACCTCTCTTCGTCTTAAAGAAGGTATGCAGATCTTTCAACTCCAATAATGCCATAAACGCACCCCCTTAACGCTCTCTGTCGGCACGGGGATCCAGCGCGTCGCGCAGGCCGTCGCCGATGATATTGATGGCAATGGTGCACAGGCCCAGTGCGATGGCCGGGAACACCCAGCGCCACCAGTAGTTCTGAATGACAACGCTGTCGTTGGCGCCGTTCAGCATGTTGCCCCAGGTGGGTTTGGGTTCCACGACGCCGAAGCCCAGATAGGACAGGCCGGACTCTGTCAGCAGACAGGCGGCGAAGGACAGTGTGGCATTGACCATGATGACCGAAATGACGTTCGGGAAGATGTGCCGGAAGATGATGGCCGTCTGGGAGATGCCCATTGCCTTGCCGGCTACGATGTACTCTTTTTCACGTTCCGCCAGCACCTGCGCGCGGACCAGACGGCACAGGCTCGTCCAGTTCAGGAAGCCCAGGATGCACATGATCAGAACGATGCGCCCGTTCTCCGACATGGTCGCGCCTACCACTACCGACAGGATCATGGCCAAAGGCATGAACGGGATGGAGCTTACCACCTCCTGGATACGCATGATGATGATGTCCGTCTTGCCGCCGAAGTAGCCGGCCACGGAACCCAGCACGATGCCGATGAAGGTGGAGATGATGACGGCGATGGCGCCGATGGTCAGGGTCATCCGGCCGCCGCCCACGATACGGGAGAAGACGTCACGGCCGTAGCCGTCGGAGCCCAACAGGTAGCCCTTCAGGCCCCAGGCAGTGATCTTGCCCTCGTTGTTGATAGCGTAGTTCTGGAAGTAGCCCACGTCGATGGCCGCGGCATCCGTAACGGTGGCCGGCGCATCGGACTGGCCGAAGTTGTTGTAGCCCCAGCTGAAGACGCGGCCCTTGTCCGTCAGCGCGGTGTAATGATAACGGCCGCCCTTGATGGAGATGATCTTTTCATCCGCGTCCAGCAGAGACATGTCAAACTGCTGATTCAGGCCCTTCTCCGTGCTGCCCCAGTAGACGATGGATCCGTCCGGTCTTAAGGCGCAGGCGGCCTGGGAAGAGGCGGCGATGTCGATGGCGTCGTTCAGATCCGCGGGGACCTGGGACCAGCCCACGTTGTTCTTGACAAGGCCTTTGACGGTGCCGTCGTCCATCAGGGCAATGATGCCGGAGAAGCAGAAGGCCGCTTTCTTGATGTGGCCCTGGGCGTCTCCCACCTTGAAGGAGATGACGGACTCATTGCCCCAGAAATAGATCCTGCCGTCTTCGGTGACAGCCAGGGATCCCTGGTGGCCGGCCTCGATCTGGACCACTTTCTTGCGGCCGCCCAGGCTGGAGGGCACGTCGCACTGATGCAGACGGCCGTTGCCCCAGCAGAGGACCTTGCCCCGCTTGGTCAGGGCCATGGCGTGGTCGTAGCCCGCCGCCACCATGACGATCTCGTTCTCCTTTACGTCGTCCGGAATGTTGGCGATGTCAATGGTATTGGTGATCTTGGACTTGCCCCAGACGTAGACCTTACCGTCGTTGGAAAGGCCCACGCTGAAGGTGGAACCCACGGCGATCTGCTTGCAGTTGCCGTCCAGCTCCGCCGGGAAGTCCAGCATGTTATGGCCGGGAGAGATGTTCTGCTGCGTGGTATCCTGATAGGTCTCTTCGAAATCGATGAACAGGACGCCGATCATCATGTAGATGAAGATGGCGAGGAATACCACCAGGGCGATCACGTTCAGGGGCACCTTGAAGAACCGCTTCGCGGCAGCCTGCCATTGGCTCTCCATGCCCTCTTCTTCAAATACGTCCAGAGCTTTCTTCTTTCCGAAGAGCTGGCTCATGAGGCCGGGACGTCTGGTTTTCTTGGTTTTTTCTTCGTTTGCCATTTTTCGTCCCCCCTCCTTATTTCAGTTTGACACGAGGGTCAACCAGCATGTAGCTCAGGTCGGTGACCAGGTTGCCCACCAGACCGATCAGCACGTAGAACATCTGCAGCGCCAGAGTCGGCTGATAGTCCTGGTTCTTCAGGCAGGTGTAGAACAGCTTGCCCATGCCGTTTAAGGCGAACATGTTCTCAATGATCAGCGATCCGGAGAACAGGGCCAAGAACCAGCCGATGATGATGGTAATGACGGGCAGCAGGGCGTTGCGGAACGCATGGGAGAAGATGACCACCCTCTCCTTCAAGCCCTTGGCCCTGGCAGTCCGGATATAGTCCTGGCTCATCACGTCGATCATGGCGGAACGCACGAACTTGGTGGTGCCGCCCATCTGTGAGAACAGCATGGTGATCAGCGGCAGCAGCAGGTAGTACATTCTGTCCCAGTACAGCGCCCAGCCGGTCCCCTGGAAGTTCGGGGTGCCGTAGCCGCTGACGGGGAGCCATCCCAGCTTGACCGCGAAGAAATAGATGAACACCAGGCCTATGATGAACTGCGGTATACTGTAGCCTATGACCGTTATGACACGGACGAACTGATCCGTAAAACCTCCTCTCTTGATGGCGCAGAGAATGCCGAGGGGAATGGTGATGGCCAGTGTGATGACCACCGAATAGACATTCAGCCGGACGGTATTCTGCATGGGTTCCACGATCAGGTCCGCAACGTCCTTGCGGTAATAGATGGAATATCCGAATTCACCGGTAAGCAATCTTCCCATCCACTTGACGTATCTGATGACAAGCGGATCATCCAGACCCAGTTCGCGTCTGGCCTGTTCGTACACTTCTTTGTACTTCTGGGCGGAAGATTTCGCGTAGGGCTCGGCGACGACTCGCGCCGGATCGCCGGGCGTCAGATCCCATATCACAAACAAAAGTATGGATATGACAAAGAAGATAAAGACAAGGTAAGCAAGTCTTTTGAGTATGTATCTAAGCATAGACGAACGACCTTCCTTTGACTTTCACACGAGTATGAAGCAGGGCGGAACTCACCCTATAAAAAAGCGGGGAACGGGATCTCCGTTCCCCGCCAAGGATCAGAAATTGTTTCTGTCTTTATGAGCAGGATCACTCAAAGTAAGCATACAGGATGGACTGGCAGACACCGGTGAACACATCGTTGTCGAATCCCTTCAGTTCAGGAATGAAGAAATCGTAGGATGCGGGCACATAGACCGGAACGGTGGGAACCAGATAGTTCCATCTCTTCTGGAAGGTCACGAAGTTGGCAACATAGGCCTCATCATCGCCGGGCTCGGTGTTGACGATGGCCTGAGCATCCTTCAGCAGTTCCTCATCCAGCAGCATGGAGCTGTTCAGACCCATGTCAAGGTCGGACTGCTTCATGGTATACTCGGAGGTCATGTCGAACGCGCCGGCGTCAAAGCCCATGCCGCAGGCGATCAGGTGATAGGTGTCTTCCAGCTCACGATACAGATACTGCAGGCAGACGGCCCACTCCAGTTTGGAGAACTCGTAGTGGATACCGATCTGAGGGAAGTTCTGCTCGCACATTGCAAACAGGATCTCGCAGAAGGTGGAGGTAGGAGTACCGACGCAGTTCACATAGCACTCCATCAGGCTGCCGTCGTCCAGCTTCTTGTAACGATAGTTGCCTTCGCCCTTGACATAGTCGTTGCCGTCCTTGTCATAGATCCAGCCGCCGTCGATCAGGCGCTGCTCGGCAGCTGCCAGGTCGTAGTTGTAGGGATCCAGTTCTTCGTCCAGGATGTCCTTGGACTCTTCATACATCCACAGGGCAGGGGTGTAGCAGCTGTTGGCCAGGATGCCGTAACCCTTGGTCATGTGAGTGGAGATCTCTTCACGGTTCAGAGCCTGTACCATTGCCTGGCGGACTTCAACGAACTGAGTGGCGCCGAAGTCGCAGCGGACACGCAGACCCTGGAACTGGTTGGAGTAGGAACCGCAGTAGTCAAGCAGACCCTGGTCTACCAGGTCCATCAGGGCGTTGATGTCGTCGCCCTTGCCGATGGTCAGGATCATGTCGACGGAACCGGTCTTCAGTTCGTCGGTGTAGGTGGAGCCGTACACATCCTTGAACAGGATCTCAGGAATGCTCGGGCACTGGCCTTCCCAGTTGCCGGCGAAATTCGGGTTCAGTTCGCAGACGCCGATCTTGCCGTTGGCATCCCAGCTCTTGAAGATGTAAGGAGCGCAGGAATAGGAAGGAGTGTAACGCTCTCTGCTGCAGGCGGTCTCGATCATGTCGACAGTCAGAGGAGTGGTGAACTTCACGCCGTCAGCGGTCTCTTCCACGTCGATGTCAACGCCGTCGTTGACCCACTTGGCCAGATACAGCGGGAATACGTTCTCCACGTAGCGGACCTGCTCGAAGTCAGGGAAGTTCGGGGTGCCTTCACCGGCAGGATTGCCTTCTTCGTCATACTCCATCAGAGTAGGAGCGACCTTGATGGTGAAGGTGTAGTCGTCGACCATGTGCACGCCCGCGAAGGTCTCAGCAGCGCCGCTGGCATAGTCATGATGTCCTTCGAATCTCTCACCGGCAGTGTTCTTGGCGCCGGCATCGTTGAAGGCCTTGCTGTTTCTGTAAAGGATGCCTGCAACATAGTCCTTGGCAGTGATGGGAGTGCCATCGCTGTAGACCAGGCCCTGGTTCAGCTCTACAGTGTAAAGCTTGCCGCCGTCGGCCTCGTCAGTAATGTTCAGGTTCTTTACTGCGGTAGCGTTGACTTCATACTTACCGTCTCTGTCAGTCTCGACTACCTGATAGCCGCGAACGAAGATCTTGAACATGGTGTTGTCATCCACGCCGGTGTTGAAGAAGTCAGATCCGCCCCAGTCGCCGGTCACGCCCTGCAGCAGACCCATGGTAAGAGAGGTCTTGGTTGCGGGAGCGGGCTCGGTCTCGGTGGGAGCTTCCGTAGGAGCCTCGGTAGGGGCTTCCGTAGGAGCAGCCGTGGTAGCTTCAGCTTCCTTGGTGGTAGCGGCTTCGGTAGGAGCAGCTTCCGTGGGAGCAGCCGTCGTAGTAGCAGGTGTTTCGCCGCCGCATGCAGAGAAGATCATGCACAGGGCAAGCAGGGCAGCAAGCACTACAGAGAGTTTACTACGCTTCATAATTTTCCTCCTAAAATAGATTACAAACTCGGTTAGGAATTTGTTCATAGTATGGTCTAACTATAGCAAAGAAGGTATGGAGTGTCAACCGATTTGAGGGGACGGAACCGGCCTGCACGTATCAGTTCCACCCCGTCAAAAGCGGCGTAAAACCGTGCTTTTTTAAAAAGCCGGCTAAGATTATTCGCCGTTTCATTAATAAAAGAAACTGCGGTATAGACCGCAGTTTAAAAAATAAAATAAGCTTATTTGTATATTTATCACTTTACAGTTCACAGTTGTTGACGGTGCGGGGGAAGGGGAGCACGTCGCGGATGTTTCCCATGCCGGTGACGTACATCACGCAGCGCTCAAAGCCCAGGCCGAAGCCGGCGTGACGGGCGGAACCGTACCTGCGCAGGTCCATGTAAAAGCCGTAGTCCTCTTCCTTCAGACCCAGCTCCTGCATGCGGGCCGCCAGCTTCTCGTAGTCGTCCTCGCGCTGGCTGCCGCCGATGATCTCGCCGATGCCGGGCACCAGGCAGTCCGCGGCCGCGACGGTCTTCCCGTCGGGGTTCTGCTTCATGTAGAAGGCCTTGATCTCCTTCGGATAGTCGGTGACGAACACGGGCTTCTTGTAGACCTTCTCCGTCAGATAGCGCTCGTGCTCCGTCTGGATGTCGCTGCCCCAGT
>JAGAEH010000198.1 GCA_017613225.1 Lachnospiraceae bacterium | reverse complement strand
GGTGAGGGGCTGATACTGATGATAGGTGCTGCCGTCCGCGAACTGGATGGAGGCGATGTCGATGATGCGCTCCCTGGCCCGCTCGGGGATCAGGTGCACGAAGCCCAGCAGATCCTGGCAGCTGTCCCGGAAACCCATGCCCCGGCCCATGCCGCTCTCATAATAGGAAGCGCTGCGGCTCATGTTGAAGGTGACCATGCACTGATACTGGTTCCAGATGTTCACCATACGGTCCAGCTTTTCTTCGCTGCTCTTCACCGTGAAGCGGGAAAGCAGCCCGGTCCAGTATTCCTTCAGCTCCGCCAGAGCGGCGTCAAACTGCTCCGCGGTGGTAAAGGCCGCCTGCATTTCCAGGGCTTTTTCCTTATTGATAATGCCGGGGGCCGCGAACTTCTTCTCCTGCGGGTTTTCCACATAACCCAGTCCGAAGATCAGGGTCTTCTCTTCCTCCGGAGCCAGGGTCAGTTCCAGCCGCAGGGCCGCGATGGGCGCCCAGCCGGAGGCCATGCTGCCGTAGGAAGTGCGGGCTTCCACCGCCTGAGGATCGTTCCAGCCCCGGAATCGTCCCAGGAAAGTATCCCGGTCCGTGTCAAAACCGGCAATGGGGGCATTTACATAATAGAAAGCGTAGTGATCCCGGCGCTCCCGGTACTCGGTCTTGTGATAGACAGTACTGCCTTCCACTTCCACTTCGCCGATGTTCCAGTTGCGCTGGAAGTTGGAAGCGTCGTCCACGGCGTTCCAAAGGCACCACTCGACGGCGGAATAGAGGGTCAGCTTCTTTTCCGCGCCGCTGCGGTTCCTCAGCGTAAGCTTCCGAAGCTCCATGTTGGTGCGGTGGGGCACCATCACCGTCAGTTCAGCCTCCACTCCGTCCTTTTTGCCTTCAAAGACGGAATAGCCCAGGCCGTGGCGGCAGCGGTACTCATCCAGAGGCGTCTTTGCCGGCAGGAAGGCCGGGCTCCACACGGTATCCCCGTCACAGATGTAAAAGCATCTGCCGCCCTCGTCCGCAGGCACGTTATTATAGCGGAAGCGGGTGATCCGGCGCAGCTTGGCGTCCTTATAGAAGCTGTAGCCGCCGCAGGTATTACTTATTAAGGAAAAAAAGCCTTCACTTCCCAGATAATTGATCCAGGGAAGGGGCGTATCCGGCCTGGTGATCACATATTCCTTCGCAAAATCATCAAAATGTCCGTATTTCATGGGTACAGTCTCCTGTCTCAGTATTCTAAATCGATTTAGTATATTATAAGTGCTCTGACGAAAAATACAAGACGAATTCTCAAAAAAAGTCCAAAACTATCAATTTTGCCGTTTTTGTTGACTTTAACCTTATAAAAAAAGCTAAAAAAAGTTTAGAAAAGCTCTTGACGGGAGAAAAACTCTCGCTATAATGGAGTTAACGTAATCGATTAAGATTTCGTTCGCAGCAAAAATAGGAGGAGATCAAGCGGCATGGTCACCATCACTGATATCGCCAAAGCCTGCGGCGTCTCCCGCGCAACTGTCAGCAAGGCGCTCAACGGCGCGCCGGACATCAAGGCGGAAACGGTGGAACGGATCCGCGAATGTGCCAAAGAGATGGGATATCATCCCAACGCGGCGGCAAGAGCCCTGAAGATGGGGCGAAGCTACAACCTGGGAGTCCTCTTTTCGGAACCCACCGGCGTAGGCCTCACCCACGAATACTTCTCACGGATCTTTGAAAGCATCAAAGCGGAAGCCGAAAGGCTTGGGTACGACATCACCTTCATCAGCCAGAACCTGGGCACGATGACGATGGACTACCTGGAGCATACCCGGTACCGCAGCTGCGACGGCGTCGTGATCGCCTCCGCGGACTTCCACGATCCGGCCGTCGTCCGGCTGGGAGAAAGCGACATCCCCACGGTCACGCTGGACTACATCTTCGACAGCCGAACCGCG
The DNA here is from genome assembly GCA_017613225.1 of Lachnospiraceae bacterium. GTDB lineage: Bacteria > Bacillota > Clostridia > Lachnospirales > Lachnospiraceae > UBA3774. Next base: position 985 of record JAGAEH010000198.1, on the reverse strand, counting down.
ATCCTGTCCGACAACATCCAGGGCATGGAAAAACTGGTCCGGTACGTGTACGAAAAAGGCCACCGCCGCATCGCTTTCATCCACGGGGAACTGACTTCGGTCACACAAAAGCGTCTGGCCAGCTTTAAAAAGACCTGCGCCGCCCTGGGGATCCAGGTCCCGCCGGAATACATCCGCGAAGCGGCCTATCACGACCCCCGGTCCAGCGCCCTTCAGACCAGAGCGCTGCTGGAGCTGCCGAACCGGCCCACCTGCATCTTCTATCCGGACGACTTCTCCTACATAGGAGGAATGAACGAGCTGGAAAGACAGGGACTGCAGATCCCCCGCCAGATGAGCACCGTCGGCTACGACGGCATCCACCTTTCCCAGGTGCTGCGTCCCAAGCTGACCACCTATAAGCAGGGCGCGGAGCGCATGGGAGCCGAAGCGGCAAAACAATTGATAGAGGAGATCGAACACCCCGACACCTGGCTGCCCCAGCAGATCACAGTGGAAGGCCTGTTGTTAGAGGGCGGAACGGTCGCCGAACCCGGTTGAAAACGCGAAAAGCGTTATCAATATAGAAGAAACAAGCGCTACACCAGATCAAGAAAAACAAAAAAGGAGAGACATCATGAAAAAAGTGTTAGCCATTCTGCTCGCAGCAGTAATGCTCTTCAGCCTCACCGCCTGCAGCGGCGGCTCCAAAGAGCAGGGCAAGGTGTTCAACATCTATGCCTGGAACGAAGAGTTCAAGGGATTCTTCGAGAAGTACTACACCGTTCCCGAAGGCGTTACCGTCAACTGGATCATCAACCCCAGCGATGGCGGCGTGTACCAGCAGAAGCTGGATGAGGCTCTGTTAAATCAGGAGAAGGCCTCTGCCGACGAGAAGATCGACATGTTCCTGGCCGAAGCCGACTACATTGGCAAGTACGTCAATTCCGACTACACCATGGACGTCACCTCTTTCGGCTACAAGAACGCGGACACCATGTATGAG
>JAGAEH010000197.1 GCA_017613225.1 Lachnospiraceae bacterium | reverse complement strand
ATCAGTGAAGATCAAAAGAAGGCGTTGGAACAAATCAACATAGAATATTTGAAGAGAATAGAGGAATTAGACAGGAACAGTGAATCATTAAAACATGACAATGGTATAGTCATGGACGTGTCGCTTAAAGATTGGGTCGATTTAGAGAACTGGCTTAAAGCTGAAGTCAAAAAGGTAATGGAGGAACAAGATGGCAAAAGATGATTGTTCAGTGATAACTTAAAAAACCCTCGGCTACCTGTATGGCTGCTTAAAAAACGGCGAGCCGATCAGCCGAGACTTATTATCTCCATACCGCATTCTGTAAAGTGCGACACTTAAACATGCAAGTTTCATATTGCTCTATTAAAACACGAACTACTTGAAAGCCAGGTGGAAAAGGATAAAATATCCCCATAGAGAAAGCTCATCATATTGCATATGCTCAGTACAACTGGGAAAAAGGCTGTCTGATGAGATGGGGCCAGAAGGGGAACCGTATGGTTTATTGTAACCTTATTAATGTATCGAACGAAAGGGTAACGTATTATTATGGCGGGTATGCAGATGATCTTACCGGCATTGTTTCTTTCGATATAGATACGGGGGAATTTGAAATTCACCAGGAACCGAAAAATTCATTTGTTCCAATAAGACATCTTCATTCTTTGTATTACCATCATAAAGATGAATACAGAAACAAAATATTCAAACAGAATATTGCATATGAGATATAAATAGCACCCACCCCGGGTGCTTTTTTGATGGAGGATAACCGCCCTCTTCGCTCTGTCGGCTACAGTCCATGTTTTCTCTGTTTTTGGCCGACACTTCCCCTCATTTTTCGATCAGATCAAGCTGCGGCGGACCTGTATGTCGGCTTTTTTTGCAGTTAACTGCTTTGAAAGCCGACATTTATATTGAGATCCTTGATCCAGAGGGCGATTGCGGCCGAAACCCTCGGATCTTGTCGGCTGCAAACGATAGAATCAACGAACAAAGCCGACATCGATAGTCCGACATTCCGCGGGAACAGTTCCAAATCTGCCGCTGGTCGGCCATTTTGACGGTTTTTTGCATCTATAGCCGACAGTGGCCTCGTCCGTCCCCTCCCCCCTTCACAAAACTGCCTTATACCGTTATAATCAACTCAGATATTCTGCTATGGAGGCGATACGCTATGAAAGACCTGCTTCGCACCCTGATCGATCTGCCGGGCCCCTGTGGCTTTGAGCAGCCTGTGATCCGTTACCTGGCCGAGCGGCTGGGGCCGATGGCGGATGAGTGTTCCGTCAATGGTTTGGGAGACCTGATCGTCGTCCGCAAGGGCGCGTTCCCCGGTCCTGTGCTGGCGGTGTCCGCGCATACGGACGAGGTCGGATTCATTGTAAAGAAGATCGATCCGAACGGCCTGATCCGCTTTGAGAAGCTGGGCGGCCACGACGACCGCGTCCTTTTGGCGCAGAAGGTCATCGTGCACAGCGCAAACGGACCGCATCCGGGCGTGATCGGCACCATTTCCGCGCACATGATGAAGTTTGACGATGCGAAAAAGGTCCGCGGTCATCGGGAGATGTACATTGACGTGGGCGTGGACGACGCGGCCGGCGCGGAGGCGCTGGGCATTCGGGTCGGCGACTGCATCACCTACCATTCTCCTTTGGTGGACTGCGGCATGGGACGGGCCTACGGCCACGCCTTTGACGACCGCTGCGGCTGCGCGGTCCTGGCGAACGCGCTGGAGACGGTGGACTTTTCCCAGGTGCACGGCACGGTGATCGGCATCTTCTCCACCCAGGAGGAGCTGGGGCTGCGGGGCGCCCACGCGGCGGCGACTGCCATCAAACCGGACGTGGCCCTGGCGGTGGATGCCACGGTGGTGGCGGATACGCCGGAGGCCATCAGCGAACACACGCTGAAGCTGGGAGCCGGCGCCGGCATCAAGGTGATGGACTCCAGCCTGGTGGCTTCCAAACCGGTGTGGCGCTTCATGGAGGAAGTGGCGAAGGAAGAGCAGATCCCCTATCAGCTGGAGATCTTCTGCGGCATCGGCACCGACGCCGGCGCCCTGCACATGGGCTATAACGGCGTGCCCACCAGCTGCATTTCGATCCCGTCCCGCTACGCACATTCCAGCGCGGAACTGATCGATCTGGGGGATTTCGAGAACGCGGGGAGGCTTTTGAACGCCTTCATTCTGCACATGAGAGACAAGGAACAGTTTGCGTTTCTGGCATAGAAAAACGCCGCAAAGGCGGCAGGGGCTCTGAGAAATCTGGACAGAAAACCTTCGGATAAATAATAAAAGGAGAGAGAACATGAAAGCTATCATCAACGCGAAGATCTACCCGGTCACGAAGGCCGTCATCAAAAAGGGCACGATCCTGATCGACAACGGCAAGATCGTGGATCTCGGCGCGAAGGTCGCCGTGCCGGAAGGCGCGGAGATCATCGACGCTGCCGGCATGCTGGTAACCCCGGGCTTCATTGAAGCCCACGGCCATCCGAACATGAAGGAATCGCCCTCGGTCTATTCCGAAAAGAGCGACATCAACGAGATCACCGATCCCATCACGCCTCAGGTGCGGATCCAGGATTCGCTGGATCCCGGCCATCCTTCCTTTACCAACATGCGTGAGGGCGGCTTTACCACGGTATGCTGTCTGCCCGGCAGCGCCAACCTGATCGGCGGCCTGGGCCTTGTGGTGAAGAACAAGAAGGCCATGGTGCTGGACGAAATGGCGATCTGGGGCTATGAGCCCATGAAGTTCGCCATGGGCGAGAATCCCAAAAAGTGCTACGGCGAAAAGAAGATGCCCATGACCAGAATGGGTAACGCCGCGCTGATGCGGGAGACGCTGACAGCCGCCAAGCAGTATTCCGACAAGCTGCTGGAGGCGGAGAAGGATCCTGAAAAGAAGGTGGAGCCCAACTTTAAGCTGGACAACCTGGTGCCGGTGGTCCGGGGCGAACGCCGCTGCCGCTTCCATGCGCACCGCGCGGATGATATCGTGACGGCCTGCAACATCGCGAAGGAATTCGGCCTGGACTTCTCCATCGAGCATGTGACCGACGGCCGCAGGATCGCTCCATGGCTGGCCAAGAACAAGATCAAATGCGTGGTTGGCCCCATCCACATCGGCCCGGTGAAGATCGAGATGTGGAATTCCTCCATGGAGACGCCGGCTGTGCTGTTTGAGGCGGGAGTGGACCTGGCGATGACCATGGACTCCGGTCTGGACACCTGGCAGCTGCCCTTCATCGCCGGCCTGTGCGTGACCCGTCACGGCCTGGCCTATGAAGACGCCCTGAAGGCCCTGACCATCAACCCGGCGAAGATCCTGAAGCTGGAGGACCGCATCGGCTCCATCGAAAAGGGCAAGGACGCGGATCTGGCTGTGTGGACCGGCGATCCGCTCAGCAACATGAGCCGCTGCAAGTACACCGTGATCGATGGCGAAGTATACGAAAATTTCTGACAAAAAAGCGGAGAAAACACAATAACATGACGGAACAGATGAAAACGGCTGCCTCGGGACCCTGCCCGGGGCAGCGCACCCTGAATGAGTTCACTTTTATTACGCTGCGCGAAAGACCCGAACTAAAAGACGCCGCGGCGAACTGGTTCCACGGCAAATGGGGCGTTCCCAAGGAAGCCTACCTGGAGTGCATGAAGGCCTATCTTGGGCAGGAGACGGAATACGGCTGGTATCTGTGCCTTTTGGGAGAGCAGATCATCGGCGGCCTGGGTGTGATCGAGAACGATTTCCATGACCGCAAGGACCTTGCGCCGAATGTGTGCGCGGTCTATACCGAGGAAGCGTACCGGGGCAGGGGGATCGCCGGGGAACT
>JAGAEH010000196.1 GCA_017613225.1 Lachnospiraceae bacterium | reverse complement strand
CTGCTGTCTTCAAAATGAAGACAGCAGAACCGTCCCCGTGTCTTCACTCAGACCGGCAGCAGTCCGAAAGTCTTGAAGCAGAAGATCCAGAGGAAGAGGGTGAGGATGGACAGGGCCGTGCTGGTGACCACCTCGGCGCCGCAGAGGTCCGCGTCGCCGCCCAGTTCCTGGGTCATCACATGGGAGCTGATGGCGGTGGGAGTGGCGAAGATGGCCAGGATGCACATCAGGCCCACGCCGCGGAAGCCCATGAAGACGGCGGGCGTCACGAAGACCAGCGGCACTACGATCAGACGCATCACGCAGCAGTAGATCAGGTCCTTCTTGTACTTGGGCACGTTGGAGAAATTGAAGCTGGCGCCCAGGATCAGCAGGGCCAGGGGATTGGCCACGGCGGCCATGTCCTTGACGGTGGAGCGCACCATGGCGGGCAGGTTCAGGCGGACGGCCTTAAAGGCAAAGGCGATCAGCGCGGCGATGATGTAGGGGTTGGTGAAGACTTTCTTTAACAGCATCTTCGCGGTGGGGCGCTCCTTGCCGTTGAAATAGGTCAGCAGGATCACGCAGGTAATGTTGAAGAATGGCACTACGATGGCGGTCAGGATCGACGGGATCAGGGCCGCCTCTTTGCCGTAGATATTGGTGACCAGGGGCATGCCCAGCACCACGAAGTTGGCGCGGAACATGGCCTGCACCAGGACGCCCCGCTTGGAGCGGTCCTTTTCCGTCAGATTGACCAGGACGGTGATCAGGATCAGGCTGATCACCACGGCGGCGCAGACATAGATGATCACGTCCGAATCGGAGAAATCGGAGAGATCGATGTTGTAGATGTTGTTGAACATCATGCATGCCATGAAGACCTTGAAGCACACAGAGTTCATTTTTTTCAGGGAATATTCGTCGACAAGGCCGGCGCGGCGGATCACATAGCCCACGGTCATCATGACAAACAGGGGGAACACCGCCTGCAGGGAAACGATAAGATTTTCAGCCACTTTTTGACCTCCCGATACTGCAAGGATCAGTCACGTAAAAGCTCCTGCATGACAGCCGCGTATACGGCTTCGTTGGAGTCGTGCCAGCGTTCGCAGACGATCTCCGCCTGCTCCCTGGTGGGAACGGCCAGATCCAGCTTGATCAGCACGCTCTTGCCCTCCCGCACTTCGCAGGAGACCTGGTATTCGCCGTTTTCGTTTTCCTGGTAGCTGGACACGATGCCCATCTCCGCGCGGAGGCGGATCTTGTTCTGCTCCAGAAATTCGTCCATTTCCTTCCGGATGACTTCCGGGATCTTGCTCCCGAAGTATTCCAGCGCTTCTTCGCCTTCGCGGGTGATCTCGAAGCGTACGTAGTTGCGGACGGGGCTCTCCTTCATGAGATGGGAGGATAAAAGCTCCTGGACGGCCTGCTGGAACGCGAAATAGGTGCAGTATTCCTTCAGCATGAAGTCGGAAAGCTGCGCTCTGGTAAGCGGAAAGCGGACCTGCTTGAGCAGGTAGAGTATCATGAGCTTATATGTGGTGATCTGTTCAACAGGCATAATGGACCCCTCCAAATCGTGGCAATTGCTATCATAGCAAGAAGGAAAATCGAAATCAAGTTAAAAACCCTTTTACTTTTTCGCACAAATGTATTATATTTTCTTTGTATCTGAAAATCTGAATCTCAAATGATCTGAACAGATCCCCTATTTTTTTAAAGGAGTTATACATGCACGCAGAATTAAGCACTCTGTCATTGGCGCAGTTGAGGGAACTGGCGAAAAGCTATCGCTTAAAAGGCACCAGTACCCTTCGGAAACCGGAACTGATGCAGCTGATCAGAGAATTCGAAAATCCGAACGGGATCGAAATACCCGAAAAGGCAAAAGAAGTGCAGGAGCCGAAAGCCGAAGAAAAGAAGGAGCCCCTGCCCGAAAAAGCGGAAGCGGAGGAAAAAGAGCCGGAGAGCAAGCCGGCTCAGAAGCGCCGCGGCCGCCCGCCTAAAAACGTGAAAACAGAGGCTCCGGCCGGGGAGGAAAAAGCGGAGGCTGCCGCGGAGGAAAGCCCTCAAAAGACGCAGGAAGAGCCTGCCCAAGAGCAGTCCGGGGAAGCTGCGCCGGCGCGGAGGCCCGTCAGGCAGACCAGGCGCGCGGCGGACCAGCCCGGCCGTCATGCCCAGGAAGGGCAGCCCCAGCGCGTCGAGCGCAAGGTGATCCGCAGGGCGGCGGAGGCCGTCCAGGAACGCCGCGGGGAAGAGAAACGGCAGGAAGAAAAGCGTACGGACTACGGGGACCGTCAGCAGCCTGCCAAACGGCCTTATTCCGACCAGCAGGCCGGTCAGCGCCAGGAATACAAGCGCTACGACCAGAAGGACCAGAGGAATTACGAACCCCGGGACCAGCGGAGCGATGAGCAAAGGGACCAGAGGGGCAGCATGACCCGGGAAAACCGGCCTTACGAGCCCAGGGAGCCCCGCAATGCGGAACCGCCCCTGGGAGTGGAGGATTTCTCCGCCCTGGACTCCGGCGAACCCGCACACGGCATTCTGGAAGTGATGCCCGACGGCTTCGGCTTCATCCGCTGCGAGAACTATCTGCCCGGTGAAAACGACGTCTACGTCTCGCCTTCCCAGATCCGCCGCTTCAACATGAAGACCGGCGACGTGATCTACGGTTCCATCCGGGTCAAGACCGGACAGGAAAAGTTCGCTGCGCTGCTCTATGTGAAGTCCATCAACGGTGATCCGCCTTCGGTGGCGGAAAAACGTCCCAATTTTGAAGACCTGACCCCGGTCTTCCCGGACGAGCGCCTGCATCTGGAACTGCCCGGCGGCAAGCTCTCCATGCGGGTGGTGGACCTGTTCTCCCCCATCGGCAAGGGCCAGCGCGGCATGATCGTTTCGCCGCCCAAGGCCGGCAAGACCACCCTGCTGAAGCAGATCGCCAATTCCATTACCAAAAATCATCCGGAGGTGCACGTGCTGATCCTGCTGATCGACGAGCGCCCGGAGGAAGTGACGGACATCAAGGAATCCATCACCGGCGAAAACGTGGAAGTGATCTATTCCACCTTCGACGAGCTGCCGGATCACCACAAGCGCGTTTCGGAGATGGTGATCAACCGCGCCAAGCGGCTGGTGGAGCAGGGCAAGGACGTGATGATCCTTCTGGACTCCATCACAAGGCTGGCCAGGGCCTACAACCTGGTGGTGGCCCCCAGCGGCAGGACTCTTTCCGGCGGTCTGGATCCCTCCGCCCTCTACATGCCGAAAAAGTTCTTCGGCGCTGCGCGGAACATCCGCGAAGGCGGCAGCCTGACCATCCTGGCCACGGCGCTGGTGGACACCGGCAGCCGCATGGACGACGTGGTCTTTGAAGAATTCAAGGGCACCGGCAACATGGAACTGGTACTGGACCGCAAGCTTTCGGAGAAGCGCATCTTCCCCGCCATCGACCTCTTAAAGTCGGGCACCAGGCGGGACGACCTGCTGCTCACCAGGGACGAATTCGAATCCATCTACCTGATCCGCAAGGCCGTCAGCGGCCTGAAGCCGGAGGACGCCACGGAGCGGATCCTGGACCTGTTCGTCAAGACCAAGTGCAACCGGGATTTCCTGATCATGGCCAGAAAGATCCGCTGGCAGTGATCCGGACCGCGGACAGGGCTTGACGGAAGCGAAGGAGCGTTTTAAAATCAACCTTTCAGGAGGGTTTTATCATGAACAAGAAGATCATTTTGACAGGAGACCGGCCCACGGGCCGTTTGCATATCGGACACTACGTGGGATCGCTGCGGGGCCGTGTGGAGCTGCAGGATTCCGGCAAATTTGACGAGATCTACATCATGATCGCGGACGCCCAGGCGCTGACGGACAACGCCGAGCATCCGGAGAAGGTGCGCAACAACATCATGGAAGTGGCGCTGGACTATCTGGGCGTCGGCCTGGATCCGAACAAGGTGACGATCCTGATCCAGTCCCAGATCCCGGAGCTGACGGAGCTGACTTTCTACTACATGAACCTGGTGACGGTATCCCGCCTTCAGCGCAACCCCACGGTGAAGAGCGAGATCCAGATGCGCAATTTCGAGTCCAGCATCCCGGTGGGCTTCTTCACCTATCCCATCAGCCAGGCATCGGACATCACGGCCTTTGACGCCACCACGGTGCCTGCGGGAGAGGACCAGGAACCCATGCTGGAGCAGACCCGCGAGATCGTCCGCAAGTTCAACTCCGTCTACGGGGAGACCCTGGTGGAGCCGGAGATCCTGCTGCCTTCCAACAAGGCGGCCCTGCGGCTGCCGGGCACGGACGGCAAGGCCAAGATGAGCAAGTCCCTTGGCAACTGCATCTATCTGGCGGACACGGAAGAGGAGATCCGCACCAAGGTCATGAGCATGTTCACCGACCCGAACCACCTGCGGGTGCAGGATCCGGGCCAGGTGGAGGGCAACACCGTGTTCACCTATCTGGACGCTTTCTGCAAGGATGAATACTTTGCGGAATTCCTGCCGGACTACGCGAACCTGGAGGAACTGAAAGCCCACTACCGCCGCGGCGGACTGGGCGACGTGAAGGTCAAGAAGTTCCTGAACAAGGTGATGCTGGAGACGCTGGCGCCGATCCGGGCCAGACGTGGGGAATACGAAAAGAAGATCCCGGAAGTGTACGAGATCCTGCATCAGGGCAGCATCGCCGCGGAAAAGAAGGCTGCGGCCACGCTGGACCGCGTTAAGAACGCCATGAAGATCAACTACTTCGACAACGAAGAGATGCTGGCGGACGCGGCGGCGAAGTACGCCAAATGATCATAAAGGGTTCGGACGAATACTACATGAAAAAGGCCGTCGCCCTCGCGAAGAGGGCGTCTGCCCTGGGTGAGGTGCCCGTGGGCTGCGTGATCGTCAAAGACGGACAGATCGTGGCACGGGGCTATAACCGCCGCAACACGAAGAAGACCACCCTGGCCCACGCGGAGATCGCGGCCATCGACAGGGCCAGCAAAAAGCTGGGGGACTGGCGGCTGGAGGGCTGCACCCTCTATGTGACGCTGGAGCCCTGCCAGATGTGCAGCGGCGCCATCGTCCAGTCCCGCATCGACAGAGTGGTGATCGGGGCCATGAACCCCAAGGCGGGCTGCGCCGGATCCATTCTGAACCTGCTGCAGATGAAGGAGTTCAACCACCAGGTGGAGATCACAAGAGGCGTGCTGGAGCAGGAGTGCAGGGATCTGCTGCAGGCCTTTTTCAAGGATCTGCGGCTGCGCCTGAAACTGGAAAAAGAGACGGAACGATAAATGGCTGAGATACGATTCGGAGATCTGTCCCCGGGCTGGCAGCGGACTTACCGCATCATTCAGCTCTGCGCCTGCATCATCTGCGTGGCGGTGCTGATCCTCACGCTGATCCTGTGGGACCTCAAATACATTCCCATCGTCTTCTTCGCGGCGGCTGTCAGCAACGCGGTGGAGATGGTGGACCGCTTCCGCAAAAAGACGCGGAGCAGCAAACGGCAGGTGGGCTGGGGCATCGTCTTTCTGGTGCTGGCCCTGATCTGCCTGGTTCTGACGGCGGCGGGCATCTATCTGCTGTGGAGATAGCGGATGCGGCTGGGGAACCTTACATTAACAGACAGACCGGTGTTCCTGGGACCGATGGCAGGTGTGACAGACCTGCCATATCGTGTTTTGTGCAGGGAATTCGGCGCGGACGTGACCTGCACCGAGATGGTCAGCGCCAAGGCCATGTACTACAAAAACAGGACCACGGAGGCCCTGCTGGCCCGGGCGCCGGAAGAGACGCTGGCCGCGGCGCAGCTGTTCGGCAGCGAGCCGGAACTGATGGCGGACATGGCCCAGACCCTGGAGGAGCGCTTTGACATCATCGACGTAAACATGGGCTGCCCTGTGGCCAAAGTGGTGGGAAACCGGGAGGGCTCCTACCTGATGACGGACCTGCCCCTGGCGGAGCGGATCATCAGCACCATGGCAAAGCGCCTGAAGGTGCCGCTGACGGTCAAATTCCGCAAGGGTTTTGACGCGGCCCACGTCAACGCGGCGGAGTTCGCGAAGATGGCGGAGGGCGCCGGCGCGGCGGCAGTGACGGTCCACGGCCGCACCAGGGAACAGTTCTATTCGGGAAAGGCCGACTGGGACTGCATTGCCGCGGTAAAGGCGGCGGTGAGCATTCCCGTCATCGGAAACGGTGACGTCTTCAGCGCGGAGGACGCCTTGCGGATGATCGAATACACCGGCGCGGACGGCGTCATGGCGGCCCGGGGCGCCAGAGGCAACCCCTGGATCTTCCGGGAGATCCGCGCAGCGCTGAACGGAGAGCCCGTTCCGGCGCGGCCGGAGGGAGAAGAGATGCGCCGGGTGATCCTTACCCACGCCCGGGGCCTGGTCCGGGACAAGGGCGAATGGGTGGCCGTCCGGGAGATGCGCAAGCACCTGGCCTGGTATTCCGCGGGAAGACCCGGAGCCTCCGGCTTCCGGGAACGGGTAAACAGCCTGGAGACCATGGAAGCGCTGGAAGAGGCCGTGGAGGAGTTCTTTACATGAAAAAAGCAGCAAAAGTCCTGTACAGCGTGGCCCTGTCGCTGTTTATCATCTGCCTGGCCGTCACCGCGGTGATCTGTTTCAAGCCGCTGTACTACAGGGACATCGATCACTATGATATGGTGGAACGCACCGGCATGAGCGAAGAGGAGATCCGGCTGAACTACGATGAGATGGTGGATTTCCTGATGCGCTGGGAGGGAGATGAACTGACCCTGCCCACCCTTCCCATGTCCGAAGGCGGCAAGATCCACTTCGCTGACGTGAAGCACGTGTTCACCGGCGTGAAGATCCTGGGGCTGGCCAGCCTGGCCGCGGCGGTCCTCTGCTTTATCATCTTGAGGAAGGAAGACCGCTCCAAAAGCCTGAAGGCGGCGGGAATCATTACCCTGGGGATCCCGACGGCGCTGGGTCTGTTCGTGGCCGTGGCCTGGGACAAGTTCTTCGTGCTCTTTCACAAGATATTCTTTCACAATGACTACTGGATCTTTGACGCCAGGACCGACCCGGTCATCACCATCCTGCCCGACGGCTTTTTCATGCACTGCATGATCCTGATCGTCTGCCTGGTGGCAGCCGGCGCCGTCATCTGCTTCCTGGCGGCCCGGGCGCGGAAGAAAGCCGCGGCATGAAGAGGGCTTAAGATCTGACAATATGAGAGGAGCGAACTGATGGGAAACCTTTTTGATTATCTGGAGTGGCGGGGGGACATTCCTTTCTCCGTGGACCCCTTTAACGAAGTGGACAACCTGATCCTGACCCAGCTGGTCTACACCCCCTTTGAGGGGCTGGATGAAAACAGCTGCATGGTACCGCTGGAGGAGGTGAAGGACGCCTTTTTTGCCGTGCACACGGAGGAGGAGCTGGCGGAGAGCAAGCGCTATACCGCGCCGGCGCCGCTGCTGATGAAGCTGATGACCCAGGGGGAGAGATTCCGGGACGTGAAGCTGAGCTGGTATCAGACGGTGTTCGACAAAGAGGCCGCCGTCCAGTTCGCCGCGGTGACCTTCCACCTGCCCGACGGGACCGCCTACGTGGCTTACCGCGGCACGGACAACACGCTGGTGGGCTGGCGGGAGGACTTCGACTTCAGCTATCAGGACGCGACAGGCGGGCAGAAGCTGGCGGAGGACTACCTGAACGAGGTGGGGGCAAAGGTCCCCGGCCTGCTGATGGTGGGCGGCCACTCAAAGGGAGGGAATCTGGCAGTCTACGCCGGCGCCATGTGCGACGATGACGTCCGGGGCAGGATCCTGACGGTCTATTCCAACGACGGCCCCGGCTTCCGGGAGGAGTTCCTGGAATCGGAGGGCTTCGGCCGCATCCTGCAGCGGATCCTCAGCATCCTGCCGCAGTCTTCCTTGTTCGGAAGGCTGCTGGATACCCGCTGCAAGCACCGCATCATCAACAGTACGGCGGAAGGCATGGCCCAGCACAACGCCTTTACCTGGTCCGTCAGCCGCAACCGCTTCGAGGAGGCGGAGGAGACCAAGGGCAGCGTGCGGCTGGAGCAGACGGTGGACAACTGGCTGGACGGCATGGCCGATGAGACCAGACAGTCCGTCGTGGAAGTGGTTTTCTCCCTGCTGGAGGCCACCGGCAAGGACACGATGGAGGAGATCGGCGGACAGAAGTGGCGGAGCATCGCGGCGATGCTTTCCTCATTGAAAGACCTGAAAAAGGAGCAGCGGCGCGAACTGCTGCATCAGGCGGGGCAGCTGATCAAGAGCGGCACCCAGGCCCTGACCGACAGGGGAGAAGAGGAAGAAGACGACAAATGACAGACGTAAAAACGGTGCAGCCTTTCGACTGCACCGCTTCTTTTTTTGGCGGAGCGATCCGCCTTTTTTGTTTTACACGACTGCCGGCTCGATCAGCATGTCGCCGGTCTCGTAGCGCTTCTTGGAGAAGATGCTGATGTCCAGCGAATCGGGCATGTTGGCGATCTTGTTGGCCACCAGGATGCCGATACGAGGGGCGACCATGAAGCCGTGGCCGGAGAAGCCGCAGACGGTCCAGAAGCCCTTGGCCTGCTCGGCCTCGTCGATGACGGGGCTGCGGTCCGGGCTCAGGTCGTACTGGCCGGCCCACTGACGGACCACGCGGAGCTTGCGCAGCACGGGCAGGGCTTCGCACATCACGGCGCAGTTCTGCTCTAAGAACTGCCAGCTGCTGTTGAAGTTGTGGCTGGGCTCTTCGTGAGGGCCGATACCCATGACGAAGCTGCCGTGAGGGGTCTGCTGCACGTAGTAGCTGCGGTGGAAGCTCATGACCATGTGGTCGAACAGAGGAGCCACGGGCTCGGTGACCAGTGCCTGATGGCGCTCGGGGGTGACGGGGATGTCATCGCCCACCATGGCAGCCAGCTCGGGAGCATGGGTGTTGGCGGCGTTGATCACGCACTTGCACTCCACATAGCCCTTGTCGGTCTGTACGCCGGTGATCTTTCCGTTGGCGGTGGTGAAGCCGGTAACGGTGGTGTAGGTGGCGATGTCCACGCCCATTCTCTTGGCGCCCTGCGCGTAGGCGTTGGTGGTCTGATGAGGGTTGGCATGGCCGTCCTTCTGGCAGAAGGTGGCGCCGAACATGCCTTCGGTGTTCAGATAAGGATTGATCTTTCTGGCATCGGCCAGGGAGACCTCGTAGGAATCGATGCCCAGTTCATGCTGGACAGCCAGATTCTTGCGGAACTGATCCCACTCCTTCTCGGTGTAGGCTACCAGCAGATAGCCGCCCTGATGGAGCTCGATGCTTCCGGTGTAGCCGGTGTATTCTTCCATGTGCTCGAAGAGATCGGTACTCTCCTTGGCGATGCTGGCGTTCAGCTTGGAACCCCACTGCTGGCGGATACCGGCGCCGCAGCGTCCGGTGGCACCGGAGGTGAGATATCTCTTCTCGATAAGCAGGGTATTGTTCAGGCCTCTCTTTGCCAGCTCGAAAGCGATGGCAGATCCGACGATACCGCCGCCGACGACAACAATATCATATGCTTTCTTCATTAGTCTTCTCCTCCTTCGGGCTCATAAGCGTCGGCCAGCGTGCCCATGAAGATGGGTTTCGTCGGCGGACGGAAAGTAGGCTGAAGAACTTCTTCCATCGGAATGTGATAGTAGCTGGCAAGTTCCTGAGCGATCAGCTGACGGCAGGTCCTGCCCTGGCAGGGGCCCATGCCGGCGCGGGTGATGCGCTTCACTTCATCGATGGTACGGCAGCCGTACTCCTCGATG
>JAGAEH010000195.1 GCA_017613225.1 Lachnospiraceae bacterium | reverse complement strand
TCGTGCTGTGGCAAAGACCAAGCAGCATTTGACAAAAGCCCTTAGCGAAGCAACGGGCAGATAGGCCCTTCCGAGGACCTGTCTGAGCGCAGCGAGTTCCGCAGGAAGGGCCGCGTTCATCTGCACGGAAGCTGAGCTTAGCAGCTTTTGTCCCTGCTGCGGGTCTTCCACAGCACGAAAAGTGCTGCAGGCACCGCTTAAGTGCTCTCGCAAAGCAGCTTTTGCTCCTGCTTAGAGTCTTCCTAAGCACGAAAGCAGCTTATCATCCTCTTACAGCCGGCTTATCATCGTGTTCATGTCGTACAGTCCGGCAGGCTGATCCTTTAAAAAGTCCGCAGCCGCCAGCGCCCCTTCCGCGAACAGAGCCCGGCTGTGGGTCTCGTGCTTCAGGGTGATGGTCTGATTCGGCGTTCCGATCAGCACCTCATGCATTCCTGCCAGATTGCCCATGCGGATGGCGGCGATGCCGATCTCCTCTTTCGTCCTCTTTTCCATTCCGCTGCGGCCGGAGTGGATCGTGGCCTCAGGGCGGACTTCCTGCAGCGCCTTCGCGATGGCCAGCGCCGTGCCGCTGGGCGCGTCGATCTTTCGGTCGTGATGAGCTTCCACGATCTCGATCTCCGCCTCCGGCAGCGCTGCCGCCGCCTTTTTGGCCAGGTCGATCAGCAGGGCGATGCCCATGGAAAAGTTGGCGGCGAAAAAGACCGGGATCTCCGCAGCCGCCTGCTCGATCAGCCCACGCTCTTCCGGCGTCTGGCCGGTAGTGGCGACGACCAGGGGCAGCCTGTTTTGCAGGGCAAAACCCACCATGGCTGCCGTACCGGAATGATGGGAAAAGTCTACAATAAGATCCGTTTCCCTGCAGATCTCCTCCGGCACTTCCGCAAAGCTTTTATAGCAGGGGACGTCTTGAAGACTGCATCCCATGGGATCTACTCCCGCAATGATTTTTGCACCGCGGTATCCTTCCCCGGCCAGTTTCAGCACCTCGGCCCCCATGTGGCCGCCGATGCCGGAAAGTAATATCTTCATCATTGTTCCTCCGTCCATGATAGATTTGCTGAAGCCGTAAAGAAAGCCTCGTGCCCGTGCATTACGAAAGCCCTTAGCGAGGCGACGGACAGATAGAGGCTTTCGAGGACCTGTCTGAGCGAAGCGAGTTCCGCAGAAAGCCTCGTGTCCATCTGGACGGAAGCCGAGCTTAGTAGCTTTCGTACCGCACGGCAGAGGCTCTTTACGGGGCAGCAAGCTCTCACTCCACGTCCAGTCCCTGCTGCTGCATCAGCGCGATCAGCTTCGCTCTGTGAGCGGGCTCCATCTGGGTCAGCGGCAGGCGAACCACGTTCTCGCCCCAGCCCATGGCCGCCATTCCGGCCTTGACCGGGATCGGGTTGACTTCACAGAACAGCGCGTTGATCAGCGGCAGCAGCTCGCACTGCAGCGCGGCGCTCTCCGCGATCTTCCCCTCAAAGAAGAGGCTGCAGATCTGCTGTGTCTTGGCGGGCAGCACGTTGGAAAGCACGGAGATCACGCCCTTGCCGCCCATGGACAGCAGCGGCACGATCTGGTCGTCGTTGCCGGAATACAGGGTCAGCCTGTCGCCCACCAGGGCCACGGTCTCCACGATCTTGGACATGTTTCCGTTGGCCTCCTTGATGCCGGCGATGTTCGGATGATCCGCCAGCGCGGCATAGGTGGAGGGTTCGATGTTCACGCCCGTACGGGAGGGCATGTTGTAGAGGATCAGCGGCTTAGTGACCGCGTCCGCGATGGTCATGTAGGTCTTGACCAGGCCGCCCTGGGTCGCCTTGTTGTAGTAAGGCGTCACAGTCAGCAGCGCGTCGTAGCCAAAACCGCAGGCCTCTTTGGACATTTCGATGGCGTGGGCGGTGTTGTTGGAACCGGTGCCCGCCACCATGGCCACGCGGCCGTTCGCCCGCTCTGCCGCGAACCGCAGCACTTCCATGTGTTCCGCGTCGCTCAGCGTCGATCCCTCGCCGGTGGTGCCGGCGATCACAAGGGCAGAGATGCCCTCTTCGATCTGCCAGTCGATCAGCCGTCCGAATACTTCATAGTCCACTGTTCCGTCCCCGCGCATGGGGGTGATCAGCGCGGTGGCCGCGCCGGAAAATATGGGTGTTTTATTCATCTTCACAACTCCTGATAAAACTTTCTCTTACATTACCACCTGACTGCCCTTTCAGGCAAGGCTGATCGGCGAATAATCAAAGCTTTCATCGATCCTCTGCAGGAATTCCGCGATCAGTTCGATGCAGCCTTCGATGTCGTTCCAGTTTCCCACCTCCACGCTGCTGTGCATGTAGCGCAGCGGAATGGAGACCAGGGCCACCGGCACGCCGGAACCGGTATACAGGGCGGTGTCGCCGTCCGTATGAGTGCGGCCGCCGGCGATCTCGTACTGGACGGGGATCCCCTTTTCCTCGGCGATCCGGGCCAGCAGAGCATTCATCTTTTTGTTGACCATGCCGCTGAGGCACAGCACCGGGCCGCCGCCCAGCTTCACAAAGCCCGTTTCCGCGGGATCGGTGCCGGGGCAGTCGCTGGCCCAGGTCACATCCACCGCGATGGCACAGGAAGGGGCGATCTGCGAGGCGGCAAAATAGGCGCCCCGGCCGGAGGTCTCCTCCCCCACCGCGGTATTGACGTAGATGCCCGTCTTCGCGCCTTTTTCCGCCGCCAGCTTCGCGGCTTCCAGCACCACAAAGGCGCCGGTCTTGTCGTCCAGGGCGCGGCAGGAGAAATTGCCGTCAAGCAGCTCATGCACGGCTGTGTCCCCGCAGACCGAATCCCCGAGGGCCACCACCGCCTCTGCCTCTTCTCTGCTGCCTGCCCCGATGTCGATCAGCAGGTCCTTATCCTTCATGTCGCTGTTTTTCAGAAGGTCGTCCGTGACCACGCCCACGCCTTCCACTTTCCGGCGGACCTTTTTCCCCTCTTCCGCCGTTTCGTGGATGATCTGCATCGGCGCTCCCACATAGAGCATAGGACGCACGCCGCCGGCTTTCTGCACGTGGATCAGGCCGCTGTCATCGATGTGGGAGACGCGGAAACCGATCTCGTCCATGTGGCCCAGCAGCAGCACTTTGCAGGCCGCGTCCGGATTGACGACGCTGATGACATTGCCCACCGCGTCCACCCGCTGCTGGTGGGCGAATGCTTTTCCAAAGGCCAGGGCATTCTCCTGGTTGGCTTCCTCATTGCCGCTGACGGAGACCGTATTCAGCAGCAGTTTTAAAAAATCTCTGTCCATGTATTCTCCTTCGCAGGACCTGCCGCTGTCCGGCCTCCTGCCCTCCGTCGGCGCTCTCTTAAGGAGCGCCGCTTTTCTCTGCTTCCCATAATATATGAGCCGCGGAGATTTGTCAGCCAATTTCTTTTTTCCGCACATGAAAACAGAGCCTGCGAAATGCAGGCTCCGGATCTTTGTTTGATATAGGTCTATTACTTCCAATATACGGTGGCCTTGGCCCAGATGTGGCACTCGCCCGGATTGACGAACAGGTCGATCCACTTGCCGTTTACGCCGGTATCCTGCGCCTTGAAGGTGCCGTAGCCCTCGATGTAGACGGTCGATCCCAGGGGGATGATGTCGGGATCCACCGCGACGGTCTTCCACGCCACTGCCTTCACGCCGGTGTAGGTGTGGGTGCCTGCCGGGGAATTGCACTTCCTGCAATAGGAGGAGAGCCTGCAGGTCCCGACCTTGTTCCAGCCGGGCTTGTCGCTGCTGTCATCGTTATCCCGGCTTGAACTGGAGCTGGAGCTCGAACTGCTGGAGCTGCTGGAGCTGGAGCTGCTGCTCGAGCTGCTGCTGGAACTCGAACTGGAACTGCTGCTGGAACTGCTGGAGCTGCTGGAATTCTCTTCCCGCTCACGGCGTTCCCGCTCTTCGCGTTCCCGTTCCTCGCGCTCTTCCTGCTCCCTGCGCTCCTTTTCCCTTTGGGCCGCTTCCCGCGCCGCCTCGATGGCTGCCAGGCGTTCGGCTTCCATCTTCGCCACGGCCGCCTGCATCGCCTCGTCCTCTTCCAGGGTCTTGGCGGTGTCCAGGCCCTTGTAGACCGTCACATACTCCGCGTTTACATAGCCCTCGTCGTGGGAGGAGATCTGGATCAGCACCCAGTCGCCCTCGATCTCCAGGACGGGGAAGTGATCTCCCAGGTTGATCCTGGTCATCAGGTCTGCCTCGGTGCTGGGCTCCTTGCGGACCGACAGATTGTCCGTGGTGGAAAAGGCCACCTTGGGATCCATCTCTTTGTAGACGCCCTCGGCGGATTCGCCGCTCAGGATGTACCTGCTGGCCACCCAGCCGCAGATGTCGCCCGATCTGATGTAAGTGTAGTTGCCCTTGGTTCCTCCGAAGATGACGCCGCTGCCCTGGAACAGCCTGCCCACGATATCCGCGTCAGGATCGGGATCCTTGCGGACGTTCAGAGACATGGACGTTTTGGACAGCGCGATGGTGCCCACCTGGCTGTACTGCTGCATGTGGTCTTCCCGCTCTTCGGCCGTCATTTCGGCGACCTGCTCGATCTCCCTCCGGAGATCCGCGGCCGAGACAGGGGCAACGCATTTTTGGTCCATGAAGCCGGTGTCGATGCCATCCGCGAACCGGAGCACCGACTGCTTTTCGGGATCCAGCTCATCGATGGTCTCCTGGGCTGCCGACATGTCGGCGTCCATGTAGCTCGCCGCTCCGATGGCGCTGATGTCCTCATAGGAAGTCTCGGTCTCCTGATCCGGTTCATCCGGTTCAGCAGCCGCCCTGAGTGCCCCAACGTCCAGGACCATGATAAATGCCATGATCAGAGCCAGAAATCTGGCTCTTTTTGCGGTAATCATAGTAATCCTCTCGGTTATTACATAATTATTACGCAAATAATAACATACTTGTAACGGCTTGTCAAGTTTTCCCACCGAAGGTAAGAAAAATGCAAGATTTACGGCCTCTGCCCCCCACAGGAAGGGGGTTCAGCGGGCCTCATCCCGGCATCTTCTCCATTCAAACATCAGCAGCGCCGCCGCCACGGAGGCGTTCAGAGATTCCACCCTCCCCTGCATGGGGATGATCACCCGGGTATCCGCGCAGGCCGTCAGTTCCTCCGACAGACCGTTGGCCTCATTGCCGATCATCAGCACGGTCTTTTCGGGCCAGCGGGCCTTCCGATAGTCGGCGCTGCCCTGCAGATGGGCCGCGTATACGGAGTATCCGCTCTCTTTCAGCCCCTGCAGCGTCCCCGCCGGGTCCTCCGTCACAGCCACAGGCACGCGCAGCAGCGCCCCCATGGTGGACCGCACTACCTTGGGTGAATAGAGGTCCGCCGTCCCGCCATCGCACAGGATGCCGTCCGCGCCGCAGGCCTCCGCCGTCCGGATGATGGTCCCCAGATTTCCCGGGTCCTGGATCCGCTCCAGCATCAGGATCAGGCCGCCCTTTGACAGCTGCTTTGGCGTGAGCCTCTCCTGCCGCACCACCGCCAGGATCCCCTGGGGCGTCACCGTGTCCGCCATCTTCGCCATGACCGCGTCGCTGACGGTCTCCGCGCAGGGAAGTGCAAGGGACGGGCCGCGCCAGTCATCCGGGTTAAAGGATTCCGCCACGTACAGCGCTTCTACGCGCTCCTCCGGGACTTCCTCCACCATGCGGCGGCCTTCGGCGATGAACAGCCCCCGGCTGCGCCGTTCGCTGCTCTTATCCCGCAGGCGGATCACGTCTTTTACTTTCGGATTGGATGTGCTGGTGATCATGATGCCTCCTTCGCACAGACAGCAAGATCCCCCGTGCAGGACTGCATGGGGGATCTTATCCGGTTCTCGATCAGACGAGCTCTAACAGGACTTCCATGGCGCCGTCGCCGTGGCGGGGACCGATCTTCACGATGCGGGTGTAGCCGCCCTGGCGGTTGACGTACTTGGGAGCGATCTCGTCAAACATCTTGGCGGGCATGTCCACCGCCTTGGTGCCTTTCTTTCTGCCGGCGCCTTCTGCCGGAACCTTGGTGACGGGGTAGAACACCTTCAGCATCTGCCTTCTCGCATGCAGACGGCTGGGGGAATCCTTCTTGATGGTCTTGGTGATCTCTTCGAACTTGGTGACCTTTTTTCCGTCAACGACTTCCTTTACGCGCTTGCCGTCCTTGTTCTTCTGGGGAACCTTGGCGGTAACGGTAACGGTCTCAAAATTATCTTTCTCTTTTACGGCCAGTGCAATCAGACCCTCGGCGATCTTCTTGACCTCTTTGGCTCTGGCTTCGGTGGTCACGATCCTGCCGTTGTTCAGAAGGCTCGTCACCTGGCTGCGCAGCATGGCTTTGCGCTGGTCGGAAGTTCTTCCTAACTTTCTATAACCTGCCATTTTATTCCTCCGTTATTCCTCGCCGGGATTGAGCTCCAGTCCCAGCTCTTTTAACTTCGCTAACACTTCTTCCAAAGACTTTCTTCCGAGGTTGCGTACCTTCATCATCTCCTCCGGCGTACGGTTGATCAGTTCGCCGACGGTGTTGATGTTCGCGCGCTTCAGACAATTGTAGGAACGGACGGAGAGTTCCAGCTCGTCGATGTTCATCTCCAGGACCTTTTCCTTTTCGTTGTCTTCCTTCTCGATCATGATCTCCGTGCTTCTCGCGTTTTCGGAGAGATCCAGGAAGAGATTCAGATGCTCGCTTAAGACCTTGGCCGCAAGGCTGACCGCATCGTCGGGCGCGATGGCGCCGTTGGTGTATACGTCCAGCGTCAGCTTGTCAAAGTCCGTGATCTTGCCGACACGTGTGTCTTCCACGGTCATGTTCACACGCTCGATGGGCGTATAGATCGCGTCCACCGGGATCACGCCGATGGAGGTATCCTCGTTGTGACCTCTGTCCGTGCTGACATAACCTCTGCCGTTGGTGAACACCACCTCCGCGCTGAAATGGCTTTCCTTTCCGCCGGAAAGGGTGGCGATCACGTGTTCGGGGTTGACGATCACGATGTCGCCGTCCGTCTGGATGTCCGCGCCGGTTACGATGCCTTCGCCTTCCACTTCGATGTAGCCTACCTTCGGCTCCAGGGAATCGCTGTTGTTCTTGACAGCAAGGCCCTTCAGATTGGTGACGATCTCCGTCACGTCCTCCTTGACGCCGGGGATGGTGGTGAACTCATGGAGCACACCGTCCAGCTTGACCTGGCTGACAGCGCAGCCGGGCATGGAAGAGAGCATGATCCTGCGCAGGGAGTTGCCGAGCGTAATGCCGTAGCCACGCTCCAGCGGTTCCACTACGAAACGGCCGTATTTCTTATCTTCGGAGATCTCAGCGATCTCAATGTTCGGCTTCTCAAAATCAAACACGCGGTCCATTCCTCCTTTTCTAGATTCAGCCGCTATGAAGCAAGC
>JAGAEH010000194.1 GCA_017613225.1 Lachnospiraceae bacterium | reverse complement strand
TCCGATATATCTCAAACTCTTGTTTTTCTTTTTCTGTTCTCCAGAGGGATCCTTCGTCGCTTTGCTCCTCAGGATGACAGGACTATGTCATCCTGAGCGAAGTTCGCGCAGCGAACGCAGTCGAAGGATCCTTCTACTCTCTCACATACACGGCCCTGCCGCCGCAGACCGTGGCAAGGCATCTGCCCTGCACCCTCCACCCCGCAAAGGGCGTGGCCCGTCCTTTGCTCAAGAACTCCGCCGGATCCACTTCATACTCCTCGTCCAGGTCCCAGACCGTCAGTTCGTCCTCCTTAAGCGGGATCCCGAAGCGCTTCCTCGGCGCCTCGATCAGCAGTTCCAGCAGCCGCTCCAGGGTGATGACGCCGGTCTTCACCAGCTTCGTGTAGATCACCGGGAAGGCGGTCTCCAGGCCTACGATGCCGAAGGGGCTGCCCTTCAGGCCCCGGGTCTTCTCCTCCGCGCCGTGGGGCGCGTGGTCCGTGGCCAGGATGTCGATGGTGCCGTCCTTTACCCCCTCGATCAGGGCCAGCCGGTCCTCTCTCCCCCGCAGAGGCGGGTTCATCTTAAAGCGGCCGTCCTCCTGCAGGTCGTTTTCGTCCAGAACCAGGTAGTGAGGCGCGGTCTCGCAGGTGATGTCCACCCCTTCCGCCTTGGCCTTCCGGATCAGTTCCACGCTCTCTTTGCAGGAGATGTGGCACACGTGGAAAGCGCAGCCGGTCTCCTTCGCCAGGGCGATGTCCCGTTCGATCTCCTTCCACTCGCTCTCGCTGCAGATGCCGGCGTGGCCGTGCTCCTTCGCGTAGACACCGTCGTGGATATAGCCGCCATGCAGCAGGTCGTTCACTTCGCAGTGGGCCACGATCATCTTGTCCAGGGACTTCGCCATGACCATGGCCGCCCGCATCATGTCATCATTCTGCACGCCGTGTCCGTCGTCGGAAAAGGCGATCACATGGGGCGCCAGGGCTTCCATGTCCGCCAGTTTCTCTCCCTTTTCGCCCTTCGTGATGGCCGCATAGGGATAGACCGGGATCACCGCGTCCCTCGCTATGATGTCCAGCTGGGGCTGCAGCGTCTCAAGGCTGTCCGGCACCGGATCCAGGTTGGGCATGGGGCAGATGGCCGTATAGCCGCCGTGTGCCGCCGCCATGGTGCCGGCCTGGATGGTCTCCTTATAAGAAAAACCCGGCTCACGCAGGTGCGCGTGCACCTCGCAAAAGCCGGGAAATACAGCGTATTTTGAGGAAAGAATACCCTCAGTGATGTTTTTCGGGAGAAGTTTCTTCAACTGGTCGATGTTCCGCTTCGTCATTCTTACCTCCTGGTCCTCCGTCTGCCGGCCTCCGGGACTTGCCGCCTGCTTCCATGTGCCGGTCCGCGCTTTCACATCCGCGCGTTCCGTTTTAAAGAAAGCCCTGCCTAAAGTTTTAAGCAGGGCAAATACACATGCATGCAGGCAGCCCTCGGGCTGCAGTCAGGCGTCTTGCCGATCTCACGGGATCGCTTAAAGACTTCCTGTATTTTATACCACGGCAGGACAGGGCATGTCAATGAAGGAATGAAAGCTTTGACCGGGTTTTGGGAAGGATTTTTAACCCCGTCTTCTGGAGGCGCTGACCAGCAGGATACCCACGGAAAGCGCCAGGACCACCAGGAAGGCCAAGGTCACGGCCTTATCCGCCCCGGGCTCTTCCTCCTGTGCCGCGGACTCCGCTGCGCTTTCAGGATCGGTCTTCGTTACGCTTTCAGTCTCAGTCTCCGTATCCGGGGCAGATGCCGTCCCGGCCTCAGAAGTTTCCGGATCCGAAGACCCGGCCTCGGCGGACTCCGCTGCGCTTTCGGCTTCTGTTACACTCTCTGTTTCGGTTCCCGCTGCGCTTTCAGCTTCCGTTACGCTCTCTGTCCCGGTTCCCGCTGCACTTTCAGCCTCTGTCTCTGTTCCGGTCTTGGTCTCCGTTTCGGCCTTGGTCTGCGTTTCGGCCTTGGTCTGCGTTTCGCTCCCGGCCTCTGTCTCAGCCTTCTCCGCCCCTTCCTGTTCCTCCATCGGAATATCCTCGTGGGCTTCATTAATGAAATGGGGCTCTGTGTCGATGGTCAGCAGGCCGTCGTTTTCAAGGGCTTCCTTCAGAAGCACTTCCCGGGCGCCTTCGCTGTCGGTGACGCCGGCGTC
The DNA here is from genome assembly GCA_017613225.1 of Lachnospiraceae bacterium. Classification (GTDB taxonomy): domain Bacteria; phylum Bacillota; class Clostridia; order Lachnospirales; family Lachnospiraceae; genus UBA3774. Next base: position 2,562 of record JAGAEH010000194.1, on the reverse strand, counting down.
GATCAGCCGGTCCGTCAGCATCCAGTCATAGAAGGGGTTGATCCGGCCGTCCTCGGCCCTCCCCTCCTTTGTGGCGATGTAGTCGCTGACCGCCGCCAGCAGTGTCTTCTCCCGCCAGCCCTCCCGCCATTTTCCGTTGGCGTAGACTGTCAGCCCGTCGGCCGTGACGATGGCATTGACCGTCCGGTCCGTGTAATAACAGTCGATGCCGGACATTTGGGAAAGCACGTCCGCGCCGCCCTCCGTCAGGGAGTACTCGAGGGCCTCCAGCAGGTCCTCATAGGTGATCTCGAAGCAGCAGGTCAGGTTGTTGAAAGGGAACATCATGTAGATGTCGGAGAGGGTGATGCTCCTCCGGCCGCTGCCCTTCCGCAGGGCGAGGTCGGCCCTTAAGGCGCCGCTGTTGACAAAGCTCACGTCCGCATTCACCATCCTGCGGAGCAGCGACGTGATCCAGTTGCCGCAGGTGGTGGAGCGCTCCCCGCTCCTCTCCAGATAGGTGTAGCGCAGGGAGGACTCGGTGATATAGCCCACTTCCTCGCTGAGCACCTTGTCCAGCTCTTCGATGACTTCGTCCGTCAGGGCGGTCAGTTCCGGATCCAGTTCCTCCGCGTTTTCCGGCGTATTCATCAGCTTGCCGGGATCTTTTTTGGTATTGACGGTCCGGGCGTTTTCGACCTCCAGAAACACCGGCCTGCCGTCCTCCAGGCAGAAGGACAGTTCCGAATAAGAGTAGGCAGAAGCGTTATTCGCCGGTTCCAGATAGGTGAGGCCCCATTCAGTCCGCCCCTTCAGGTTCCGGTGGGTATGGCCCCCCAGCACCAGGTCGATCACGCTGTCTTCCCCGACGCTCTCCGCGATCAGGCCGGCCTCCTCGTGGGCCAGCAGGATGGTGGCGTCGCACTGGCCGCTCTCCTCCAGGGAAGCGGCGATCCCGTTGATCTTGTCGAAGTCCGTTTCAATGCTGTATCCGGCCCCGGAAAAGTGGTCGTATTTGATGTCCGGCGCGTACTCCCCGGCCATGCCGATCACGGCGATGCGCACCGGGAGCTCCTGGCCGGCTTCATTCACCGCGGTCTTTTCCAGGATCACGTAATCCTGCGTAAAATCCACCTTTTCGCCGCCGTGATATAGATTCGACAGGACCACCGGCACGGAATTGACGCCCCTCTCCTCCCCGATGACGTAGTCCATCATGGTGCGGTCGGCGTCCACGGTGTGGTCGATCCACCAGTCAAATTCGTGGTTGCCGATGGTCACGGCGTCATACCCCATGATCCGGTACGCCGCGGAGAGCGGGCTGCCGTTCAGCAGGTTGGACATGGTATTGCCCTGATAGATATCGCCGGCGTCCAGCAGGACCGCCAGATCCTGCCTGGCACCGTCCCCATGGCCCCGCGCGTCCTTCACCTTGTCGGAGATGAAAGCCAGCAGATACTGATATCCGCCGTCGGTCTTGTTGGCCAGATAGCCGTGGACGTCGGAAGTCTGGAACACCGGCAGACGGTACTCCGCCGCGTCGCCGTCCTCCTGCTGACCCTTGCCGGCGGCATAGACTGCCGCGTCACCATCCTCCTTTTGGCCCTTGCCGGCGGCATAGACCGCCGCGCCACCGTTCTCCTTCAGGCTCTTGCAGGCGGCATAGACCGCCGCGCCACCGTCTTCCTGCCGGCCCTTGCAGGCAGCATAGACTGCCGTACCGGCCATCAAAATGACAGCCGGCAGCAGGATCGCCATGAACAATTTCAGAAATCGTTTCATCAAAGACCTTTCCGCTGTGGAGCGCTTATTTCTCGTTCACCAGCTTGCCGGTCATGTGGTCGATCACCAGCTCCAGGCAGCAGACCCTGTGGCCGGACTTTTTCAGTTCCTCTTCCACCTCGACTTCGGTGGGATAGTATTTCTGCGCCAGCTTCCGCACCATCCGCAGCACCTTTTCCCGGTCCTCCACGATGGAGATCCGCCCGAACACCACCACGCTGCCGATGTTCAGCGCCCAGTCTCCGTCTTTGGTAAAACCGCTGTCATGGACGCAGTAGCAGACCTTGGGGTCGCTTAAGATGGCGTCGATCTTGTGGCCTTCTGCGGCGCAGTGGAAATAGATGCGGCCGCTCTCTTCATCATAGTAATGATCCATGGGGATCGCGTAGGGGTAGACGTCCTCGCCGTGCATGGCCAGCACGCCCCGGGGCTCTTCCTTTAAGATGCGGACGCAGTCCTCTTTAGGAAGCTGCTGCTTCATTCTTCTCATGGGTCTGAACATGGGTGGTCCTCCTTTATTGTCGATCGCCGTTGATGGTCAGAAAACGCTTTTTGGTGGTCATACTGACCACAATTCTTCGATTTATGACCAGATGCGCCTGCGTTCGTGGTCTCTTGGTCAGAAAACGCCTCTTCGTGGTCATACTGACCATAATTCTTCGATTTATGACCAACTGCTCCTGCGTTCGCGTCCTCTTGGTCAGAAAACGCCTCTTCGTGGTCGTACTGACCATAATTCTTCGATTTATGACCAACTGCTCCTGCGTTCGTGGTCTCTTGGTCAGAAAACGCCATTCCGTG
>JAGAEH010000193.1 GCA_017613225.1 Lachnospiraceae bacterium | reverse complement strand
GTCCCCCAAGGGAGGAACGTCATGAGTGTATTCAAAAAAGAGATCATGATCGAGAGCCGGGACGTTTCCATGTCCGCGAAGCTGCGTCCTTCGGCCTTTCTGCAGCTGTTTCAGGAGATTGCCGGGGATCATTCCACTTCCATGGGCTACGGATACGAAATGACCCACGCCAACCATGTGATGTGGATCATCGTCAAAAACCATGTGATATTCCATGAACTGCCCGCCTACACGGACCGGGTGGTTTTGTCCACCTGGGTCACGGACCGGCGCCATCTGCTGTTTCCCAGATACTGCCGCATGGAAACGCCGGACGGCAGGCCGCTGGTGGACGCCGCCAGTTACTATGTGCTGGTGGACTACTACACCAGGCAGTCCGTCTTTCCGGAACAGTTCGACATTCAGCACTCCGATGCGCCCACCGGGAACGAGATCGCTCTTCCGGGGCGGATCCGCCTGCCAGAGCCCACGGATTCCGTACCCTTCACCATCCCCTACAGCTACATAGACTTAAACCGCCACATGAACAACGTCAAATACGTGGATCTGGCGGAGGACGTACTGGGGCTTTCCGAGACCGGCCGGGAGATCAAAGAGCTCACCATCGAATACGTCAACGAGGCGAAGCTGGGGGAGACCCTGACCCTCTCCTGGGCCAAAAAGGATGATACCTGGTACCTGGCCGGAAACACCGACAAGCACATCTTCAACCTGCAGCTGCGTTACGACTGATACCGCAGGAACTGCCCCGCTGAAGCAACGCGTCTCCGTGCATTCACGAAAGCCCTTGGCGAGGCAACGTCCGGCCGAGGCGCCCCGAGGACCGCTTGCACCGCAGGGCGCCTCGAAAAAGCCGGGCGGAAGCCGAGCCTAGCCGCTTTCGTGCCGCACGGGAGCGTCTTCAGCGGGGCAAGCTGCGGAAGACGCGAGGCGCTGCAAGCACTGCCTAGCTGCTCTAGCAAGGCTGCTTTCGTGCCGCACGGGAGCGTCTTCAGCGGGCAGTTTGCGGAAATCAGTATTTATGCCTCTGTTCCCAGCAGGCCCAGTTCTTCCGCGTATTCTTTCATGCCGCGGATCACCACTTCCGCGGCGTCCCGCACCTCAATGCCAAGCATCCCGCAGCCCTGTTTGATCACATCACGGTTACACTTGGCCGCGAACTTTTTATCCTTGAACTTCTTCATGAAACTGGACACTTCCAGATCCGTAATGCCGTGGGGCCGCATGCGGGCGCAGGCATGTACGATGCCCGTCAGCTCGTCCACGGTGTAAAGGCACTTGGCGCACAGATTGTCCGGCTCCACGTCACTGCACAGCCCCCAGCCGTGAGCCAGAATGATGTGAACGTCCTCCGGATCCACTCCCGCCGCCAGCAGCGGCTCCTCCGTATGCTGCAGATGCTCCTCCGGAGACTGCTCGTAGTCATAGTCATGCAGATATCCGATGGCCATCCAGTGCTCCTTATCCTCGCCGTAGTGCTCCGCCATGGCGCCCATGGCAGCCATCACGCTGGTGGCATGGACGATCAGATGGGGCTCCGTCGTGGTCGAATTCGTCAGTTCCTTTGCTTTTTCCAGGGTCAACATAGTACTTCCTCCCTCCCTGACGGGTGTTTTTTTCAATATTGTATGCTATTATAGCATCAATACAGACTGTTTTCAAATTGACGGAAACAGCGCGGAGGGTGCACGATGTTCCACGATATCTATCCCAAAAAACTGGATAATCACTTCGTCGACTGCGCTCCGGAGGAGAAGGACTTCATCTTCATCTTCCAGGGCACCGGCCGCAAGGATGATACGCTGGTCATGAAAAAGGAGGCGGACGAGACCATCTCCTTCCCGACGCTGGCCCAGGTAAAAGCCGCGGAACCCGGCGCCTCCTTCACCTACCGCTATCTCTTCACCATCGAAGAGGACCGCTTCTTTTTGCTGGAGCGCGCCGTCCCGGAGCATCTGCCCGAAGGCTTCAAACCGGAGATCCTGCGCAGTGTGCGCTATACCAGTCCCCGGTATCTGAGCTTTGCCGCCACCGTGGGCTATCACCTGTTCAACTGGAACCGGGACAACCGCTTCTGCGGCCGCTGCGGCGCCGAGACCGTCCACGATACCAAAGAACGGGCCTTTAAATGCCCCGTCTGCGGCAACATGATCTTCCCCCGCATCCAGCCCGCGGTGATCATCGGCCTGCGCCACGGGGATGCCATCTGCACCTCCCGGTACGCCGGCCGCCCCGGGGTAAGAGGCCGCGCCCTGCTGGCGGGCTTCTGCGAGATCGGCGAGACCGCCGAGGAGACCGTGGCCAGGGAAGTCATGGAGGAAGTGGGGCTGAAGGTCAAAAACGTGACCTACTACAAGAGCCAGCCCTGGGGCTTCGAGTCCGACCTGCTGCTGGGGTACTGGGCGGAAGTGGACGGCGATACGGACATCACCCTGGACAAAGAAGAGCTCGAAAGCGCCGAATTCGTCCGGCGTTCCGAGCTCGAGGAAATGGGGAATCTCAACAGTTTAACTGCTACGATGATAGAGGCATTCAGACGAGGGGAAGTTTGAATGCCTCCTGGTCGGAAGGGGGAGCCTTAAAGGGCTCTCCTCTTTTTCTTGATGACTTTTACCGCGATGATGATGGCCGCCGCGATCAGCGCGAGCCATACGATGTTGCCCACGACCCACTCGACAAGATCCACCAGGCTGTCGCCGATGTTCTCGAAGCCGTACACGAAAGCGTTCTTTAAGCGGGCTCCGAAGGAGACGGGTTCCGGGGAAGTGTCGGTGAGTTCCTGCACCTCTTCCAGATCCACCTTGATGGTGGAATAGTCGATCAGGGCGTCATAGTCCCTCAGGGTGCCGGAGTAGTAGTCGATCTCCCACTCCACTTCGGAGATGGCGTTCTCGATCTCGATGATGTCCGTCATGTCCACGGCGTCCTTCAGCAGGCCCTGCAGCCGTTCCAGTTTGATGTTTGCCGTATCCAGACGGGACTTGATGTCGTAATAATCCTTCGATACATTCTCCGCGCTCTGGTTGGAGAAGGTCACATGGGCCACGCCTTTAAGGCGCTCCAGCGCGCCGCTGAACTGGTCCTTCGGCACGCGGATGGTCATGGAGGCCTTCCGGACCGACACGCCCTGGTCGTAAACGGACTGGTCTTCAAAGTAGCCGCCCAGCTCGCTCACGATCTTTTCCACTTCTTCAAAGCACTTGTCGAACTCCTTGCTCTCCAGCGTGAGCTGCGCGGAGTAGATGATCTTGGACGGGTCGTTTACGGTGCTGGAGGAAGTGCTGCCGTTCTTCTGGCCGGAGTAGCTGGGAGAAAGGGCTTCCCGGTCCGGGGCTTCGGCATCAGCCGGAGCCAGGTCGTCTCCGGTGAAGCTGTTGGACTTCGAAATGTTGGTGAGGCTCTGTCTGTCGTTCTCCTCCTGCTGCTTACCTTCGCTGTAATAGCTTTCTCCATGATAATCCGCGGCATTGTCCTTCTTTCCGCCGGAGATCATCCCCACGACGCCTACCATCACCAGTACGGCGCAGGCCGCCAGTGAACCGATCTTTATGATCTTGTTCCGCAGCGCAGGCTTTTTGTATCCGGCAGCCTCGGCGACGATCTTCTCGTCCAAATCATCCATGGCTTTTTCAAATTGATCCCTGTTCATATCCTGATCTCCCTCTTATGCAGATGATCCTTCAGTTTGGCCCGGATCCGGGTCAGTCTCACTGATACGTTCTTTTCGGTCAGGCCGGTCTTTTCGGCGATGTCCCGATAGCTTTCCGAAAAATAATAGCGGCTCACAAACAGCACCCTGTCCACCTTCGGCAGTCCCTTCAGGAACTCCTCGATGACCGCCGTCAGTTCCCTGGCTTCCAGGGCGTCTTCCACGCTGTCCTGGCCGGACAGGAACTGGTCCACCTCTTCCAGGGCCACTTCGTAGGAACTGTTCCGCTTTTCCGCCGAATTGTAGCGGTAGCGGTTGACGCTGATGTTCCTCGCCAGACGGCAGATGTAGCCTATCATCGATTGGGGCCTCTGCGGAGGAATGTTCTCCCACAGGGCCATGTATGTGTCATTGGCGCACTCTTCTGCGTCGGCCGAGTTGTTCAGCACGTTCATCGCGATCTTCTTGATCAGACCGCCGTATTTGACGGAGACCTCCGTCAGCGCGTCTTCGGACCGGGCAAAGAAAAGCTCCACTATTTTCTGGTCTTCCATTCTTGCTCTCCCCACGTCTCTATCTATTAAGTACGTGTCGACTTGTAAAAACTACTTAATATTTTTAATCTTTCGGTTTCTTTTTTAAATTCATGATAGCGATGGACGCCAGGACCAGGACGATGCCCAGGATCCCCACGGGGCCGATGCCCTCGCTGTAGAGCAGGATGCCGAACAGGGTGGCCACCACCACCTCGATGGAGGCGATGACCGGCACCCGGCTGCTCTCGGTGATGATCTGCAGGCCCATGTAGTAGACGGTATAGGCGGCTGCCGTGGCCACCAGGCCGAAGAGCACGCCCCAGAAGATCATCTTCCCGTCGATGGCGATGCCGCCCTGCCAGGGCTTCATCCAAAGGCCCAGGAAAATGGCCGCGAACAGGAAGCTGTAGAGATTCACCACGTAGGGATTCTCTCCCTCTCTGGTGAATTTCCAGACGATGGGCGCCAGGCCGTAGCAGAAGCCGGAGCCGATGCCGAAGAGTATCCCGACGATGGCCAGGGTCCTGAAGTCAAAGACGCCGTTGGTCACCGTCAGGACGCAGCCCAGAATATTGATGAAGATGGCCGCCACCTTCCGCAGGGACATCTTTTCCTTAAAGAAAAGGATGGAAAACAGCATGGTAAAGACCGGGGCCAGGTACAGCAGCACCACGCTGGAGGACATGCCGATGGTGTTCACCGCGGCGGTATAGCAGATGTTGGTCATGCCGTGGCAGATCACGCCGAAGACGAGGCAGGACAGCAGGGTCCTCCCGCTGACTTTAAGGGACCTGGGGCCGCCCTTCAGCAGGCAGACCGGGATCATCAGCACAAAGGCGGGAGACTGGCGCAGGAAGTTGGTCACCTCGCCGGTGGCTCCCACGCGGTTCAGTTCCTTCACAAAGACGCCGATGCTGCCCCACAGCACGCCGGCCAGAAGGATCAGAAGGCTGCCTGCCAGTCCGCTTTTCTTGTTCATCATTCTTCTCCTCCGCCTGTCATTTCGGGAAGCCCGTTCTCCTGCGCTTCCATCCGGTACCTGTTGTGTTTCACCGTCCTGAACGCCGCGGCGCTGCGGGCGGCTTCCTCCCTTGTGATGACCTCATCCGGCGCGTAGCGGGCCAGCACGTAGAGCTCCCGCAGTTCTTCCACCGCTTCCCGGGGGAAGATCTTCGCGCTCCGGTCAGCGATTTCCAGGGTGGTGGCGCCTTTACTGAACTCCATCCCCTGTTTTGCCGCCTCCTTCAGGAACCTGGCATAGTCGTAGCGGATGGCCTCCCTGGGATGGAATGGCCTGAAGCGCGGCAGCGGACTGTGCCTTGGCGCGCCTCCCTCCGCCGTGCCCTTCTCCTCCGTATAACCGGCCTCTTCCTTCGCGGCCCGGCGCTTGCCCATCAGATACCGCAGCAGGAAATAGATGGCCGCCAGGATCAGGAGCACCACCAGGATCCGGCCGATCCACACCAGAAACTCCAGGCCGATGCCGTCCCGCTCCACGTATTCCATGGTGCTGCCGGTCTCCGCGGCCTCCGATTCAAAGGCCTGGTCCACAGGATTCAGTCCTCCGGGCAGGAAGATGGTCTTGATCAGCCAGCCGATGCCCATCATCAGGTAGCCGAAGCCGGTGGCGAACAGCGTAAGGGCCGGCACGATCACGTATTCATACAAAAGGCCAAGGCCCTTGACCAGCAGTTCCGGCAGTCTTCCCAAAGTGCAGAGCAGGGTGAATCCCGCGAAGCCGGCGGCGGACAGGACCTGCGTCCGCGTCTTTACCTCCGGATTGCGCAGATACCGCAGCAGCCAGATCATGGCATACAGGTAGATGATGGCATAGGGAACGATGGCCTCCAGGGCCGTGACCGCCTTCTTTCCGCTGAAAAAGCCCAGTATCATCACCGGCAGGATCCTGAGCAGCAGCCGGCTTTCATTGGCAAAATCGATGCGGTCGGTAAAGACCCGGTCCGTGGCCATGCTCACTCCCAGATAGACCGACGGGAAGAACATGAAGACGATGTCGGCAATGCCGGTACCGGTAAAGAATACTGTAAAGGGGATCAGCAGGGGCAGCAGGCGGACGGCCTTCGGCAGCCCCTCAAAGCGGCGCAGCAGCATGTCCGCGGCGATCATCCCCGCCAGGATCAGATAGCAGGTCATGGACACATGGCCCGAAAACAGCGCGTAGAAGAATCCTGCCAGCGTGTAGAAGTAGGACAGGTCGAACATCAGTTTAAACAGCTCGATCATCGTTCCACTCCTCTCCGGCCAGCAGCGTCACCCTGCGATTGCTCCGCGCCTCCAGTACGGCGGCGGCCCGCTTTGCCTGGTCCGTCGCCCGGGGCACCACCAGAATGTACTCCTGGTTCTTTTCCAGACCGCGCATGCAGTCGTTGATCAGCTGCTCCTGGCGGCAGGTGACCATGTCCGTCAGCCTTCCCAGGGCGTCCAGCAGCGCCGGCAGGCTGCGGCTCTGCACCGTACAGGAAAAGCTGCGTTCGATATAGAGCCCGTAGGGCGACGAGTTGGTATAGAACACCGCGGTGATGCCCTTTCTCGTCAGTTCTTCACAGATGCTCCGCACCAGGCCGCAGCAGGTATCCAGCAGATCGCTGCCGATCCGCTCCAGGTCCGGCAGGCAGAGGATCACCCGGCAGGCTTCCTCCCTGGTGTATTCGAACTCCCTCACCATCAGCTGACCGCGGCGGGCGGTCTGCTTCCAGTTGATGCTGCGCACAGGGTCGCCGGGCACATATTCCCGCAGGCCCATGGCCAGGATGGGATCCTGCAGCAGGTAGCGGCGGGAGATCATGTCGCCGATCAGTCCCGTCAGGGCCTTCTGCAGCTGCTCTCCTCCCACACGGACCGGGTAGACCACGATCTCCTGCAGCCCTTCATACCGGGCCGTCTGCTCGGTGATGCCGATGAAATCGCCCCGGTACAGCCGGGCTCCCAGCATGCGGTAGCAGCCCCTGCGGTCGATGTGGACTTCCATGGTGCGGGTGACGCGCTGACGGCGCTTCAGGGTAAAGATGTGCGTGACAAGACGCTCCGACGTCACGTGCCGGATCTTGGACTGGACAGGCAGTTCCATCTCCTGGGGATAACGTACTTCAGCCCGCACGAAACCGATGGGCAGCCGCCCGGTGTTCTCCGCCGTCACCATTACGTGAAAAGGCGCCGCGGGCTCCGTCCGGTCTGTCTCGCTTTTGGATGTGAAATTGACGTGCCGCAGTGCGTCCCGATGGGTATACCACTCCAGAAGGCCCGTCAGGATCAGCACGCAGGCCAGAAACTGGATCATGCTTTTATGTCTTCCGTCGGAACGCTGACCTGGTCCAGAAGCCTGGCGATCAGCGTCTCCTCCTCCTTCATGCTGCCCGCGTTGTCGGTCTGGATGCGGTGCGCCAGCACCGGTACCGCCATGGCCTTGACGTCCTCCGGCTGCACGTAGCTCCGGCCGGAAAGGGCCGCCCTTGCCTTGGCCGTCCTGTACAGCGCGATGGCGCCGCGGGTGGACACGCCGGTGCGGATGCTGCCGCCCATGCGGGTCTTTTCAATGATATCCAATAAATAGGTCTCCACGTCGGGGGCCATGGTCACTTCGTCGATCTGAGCCTTCAGCGCGGCGGTCTCCTCCGCCGTCACCAGCTGCGTCAGCTTTTCCACCGTGACGGCCGTGTCCTCCCTCCGCAGCACGGTCAGCTCGTCCGCCCGGGAGGGATAGCCCATGGAGAGCCGCATCAGGAAGCGGTCCTTCTGCGCCTCGGGCAGGGGGAAGGTACCGTAGGATTCCAGCGGGTTTTCCGTGGCCATGATCATGAAGGGCTCCGCCATGCGGTAGGTCTTTCCGTCCACGCTCACCTGGTGCTCCGCCATGGCCTCCAGCAGGCTGGACTGGGTGCGGGGCGTGGCGCGGTTGATCTCGTCCCCCAGCACCATGTTGGCAAAGATGGGGCCGGGACGGAATTCGAACTCTCCGCTCTTCTGGTCGAAGATGTTCAGGCCCGTCAGGTCGGAAGGCAGCAGGTCCGGCGTGAACTGCACCCGCTTGAAGGTGCCGCCGGTCACCGCCGCGAAGGCCCGCAGCAACATGGTCTTGCCGGTTCCGGGCACGTCCTCCAGCAGGATGTGGCCGGAGCAAAGGTAGCAGATCAGCACCTTTTCGATCACGTCCCGCTTGCCCACGATGACCTTCTCGCAGCCTTCGATCACACGTTTTTTATAATCGGTAAACAGTTTCAGATCCATGACGAACCATGAGTCCGGCCACACAGCGCGGCCGGGCCCTTTTCCTCCCATGTATGGATGCGGTTATTATAGCAGGTTTCGGGAGAATAACAAAGAGGGGAAAACAGAGTCCGATAAATGAAAAAACAGCCCGACTTTTGATTCTTAACCTCTCTTTGTTAAAATATAAGCAAAGTCGGAAAATCTTCATTCTTTATTAAGATTTTAGGGGTAGCTTTTTTTCCCGATCTGCGACATTATATGAGACTGATAAAAAAAACACAAAGGCGAAAAGGAACCGTCCCCATTTCACATATGTGAAAAGAGAACCGTCCCCGTTTCACCTGAAAAGGAGAATCGATATATGAAAAAGGCAACAACTATTATTTTATCTGCAGCCGCCCTTCTGCTGGCGGCCGGCGTCGGCGTATCCGCTTTTCTTTCTTATAAGAACTTTAAGAACTACGCCGCCCTGTCTGCCCAGCTGGAAGAAAACGCCGGTCAGGTGACCAACGTTTCCAGCCAGGTCGACGGCATGCGGGAGGAAGTCCGGACCCGCTTTTCCCTGGTGCAGTCCAACATGGACAGCATGCGGGAAGCTCTGGAGAAGAAGGATGAGCCCGAGGAGACAAAGGAAAACGAAGTCACCATCGCCGGCCAGTATGTGATCCGTGCCACGACGCAGATCTCCGATGCCTACCTGAGCGGCGACGCCTCCGCCCTGTCCGACAAGGACAAGGAGACTCTGGACATGGCCTCCGCCATCTTAAAAGAGATCATCACCGACAAGATGACCCCCTATGAAAAGGAACTGGCCGTCTACGAATGGATGACACACAACCTGGACAGCGATCCCGGCCTGCTGCCGGTGGTGCCCACCACCCAGGCGGACTGCGACAACCCCTACGGCGTGCTGAAGTATCACAACGCGGTCTGCGTGGGTTATGCCACCACCTTCCGCATGTTCATGCAGATGATGGAGATCCCCTGCATGGTGGTCCACAACACCGAGATGTACCACTCCTGGGATCTGGTGCAGCTGAACGGCCACTGGTATCACACGGACATCTATTCCGACGTGTCCACCTCCAACCACATGCATTTTAACCGCACCGACTCGATGCAGCAGATGGAGCAGAGCTGGGATTTCGAGTACTTCCCGAAGTCCGACAGCGATGAAGACTGCTACGCCGCAAAGAACGCCGTGACACAGAATGACGTATTCCAGATCCCGGCCGAGATCCGCAAGGCTCTGGAGGGGGACGTAAACTTTCTGGCTTACCGTATTCCTAAGGAAGCCGATAACCGTTCCGCCCTGGTGCTGGAAAACTTCATGCAGAGGATAGAACAGACCGTGGAATACTCCTCTGGGTGCGAGGGTACCGACATCAGCTGGCAGTGGATGCCCATGGACAACAACTACGTGATCGCGATCTCCATTGCGAAGTGCGGCTCCGGAGAAGACGTTCCCACTCTGCCGGATGAGGATCTGAACAGGATCGAGAACATCATGGAAGAGATCTTCGGCGATTTTGACAACTTCTGCGACGATCCCTCCCTGCCGAAAGGATGACCGGAATGAAAAAAGTATTCATGCTTTCTGTCCTGCTGGTCTTCGCCGCCGTGTTCTGCGCCTGCGGATCGTCTGAAGACGTGAAAAAGAGCACCGCCGCGGAGTCTGAAGCCTCTTCGGCAGAGACGACGGCCGCCCCCGAGACTTCCGCCCCCGAGACCACTGCTGCCGCGGAAACCATCAGCATGTACGACCTCTCCAAGGCCATGTGCGCGGCGGATCCCTCCCTGCCGGAGATGAGCCGCATCAGCAGCAGCGACACCAATGCCGCCGACCTTTTCACCTATTTTTCCAAGCTGGATTATGAAAAGGTGGAGGCCTATTATCTCTGCTACGCCGCCAAGGGCACTGCCGAGGAGATCGGCGTGATCGCCCTGAAGGACGCGAAGGATGCGGACGAGTGCAAAAAGTCCCTGGAGGCCCACCTCCAGGACCGCATCAACCTCTATAAGACCTATGCCCCCGAGCAGGTAAAGCGGGCCGAAAAGACCACGATCTTCGCCGAGGGCCGCTATGTGGCGTTCATCATGTGCGATGAGCAGAAGGCCGTGACCGAGGCCTTCCATAACTTCCTGGAAGGAAAATAAGATGCGGCAGAAGGAAAGGGCTGCGGCTCAGGAAAATAAGACAGCATCCGGCGCTGCGGGAAAGGGACGGCTTTTCACCGTTCTTTTCGCGCTGTGCCTGCTTGCTGCCCTGGCGCTGTTCATCGCAGCGCCGGAGCGGCTGTTGTCCGAGCCCGAAAACCGCCTTCTGCAGACGAGACCCGAGGTCTCTGCCGACGCCGTCTTTTCCGGCAGCTGGCAGAAGGACTGGGAGGCCTATTTAAGCGACCAGTTCCCCGGGCGGGACGAACTGACCGCCTTTGCCTCCGTGATCCGCAAGACTGCCGGGCAGAAGGACATCGGCGGCGCCTGGCTGGCCGATGACGGCTTCTATCCGGAAGTCCACACCGCGGACAGTTTCGACACCGCTGCCTTCTCCAAAAACCTGAGCTATGTCGGGGGCTTCGCGGAAAAGTTCCCCGGCTCGTCTTCCGCCCTGCTGCTGATCCCCGACGCCGCCTGCGTGTACCGGGACCGCCTGCCGGCCCTGGCCGAGCCCTATGACGCGGAAGCGCTGCAGAAACTGGCGGAAGAACTGCTGCCCGGCATGCGGGTGCCGGATCTGACCGCAGCCTTCCTGGACGCGGTCCAATCCGGTCCGGCCGCTTCTTTATCTGAGGACAGTTCCAACAGCGAGCTCTATTTCCGCACCGATCACCACTGGTCGGCCGCCGGCGTGCAGCTGGCCTATGACCTGCTGATGAACGGAGAAGGTTCGTATCAGGGCTCCCCCGAGCTCTTCTCCGACAGCTTTCTGGGCTCCACCTACTCCAAGACGCTGGATCCCGCGGCCAAACCGGAAGAACTGTACATCTTCCCGGCCGCGGAGGGCATCACCGTCACCGCGGACGGCGAGGAGATCTCCCTCTATGACCTGTCCGCGGCGGACAAAAAGGACAAATACACTGTCTTCTTCGGCGGGAACTACGGTCTGGTGACCATCCAGACCCCGGCCGGCACGGGAAAGTCCCTGCTGGTGATCAAGGACTCCTTTGCCAATTCCCTGGCGCCTCTGCTGACCGCGGACTACGACACCATCACCATGGTGGACCTGCGCTATTTCGGCGGCAGCGCCGCGTCCCTGGCCGCCATGACACAGCCTGACCAGATCCTCTTCGTCTATTCCATGAGCAATTTGGAACAGGGCAGCGAGCTGGTGAAACTCCTGCTTCCGTGAGGTGACGCCATGGTATTTTCGAGCCTCACCTTTTTACTGTTCTTCCTGCCCGCCGTGCTGGCGGTATACTTCGCCGTGCCCGCGCGCTTCAAAAACGGCGTGCTCTTCCTGTTCAGCCTCATCTTCTACGCCTGGGGCGAGCCCGTCTACGTCTGCCTGATGCTCTTCTCCACCGTGCTGGACTACACCTGCGGCCGGCTGGTGGACAGCCATCGCGGCGCCAAAAAGGGCAAGGCCGCGCTGATCGTCTCCATCTGCGTGAACGTGGGGCTGCTGGCGGTCTTTAAGTACAGCGACCTGTTCATAGGCACTTTCAACGACATCTTCGGCACCGCCCTGGCGCTGCCGCACCTGCCCCTGCCCATCGGCATCTCCTTCTACACCTTCCAGACCATGAGCTACACCATCGACGTGTACCGCGGCAAGGCAAAGGTACAGAAGAACATCGTCTCCTTCGGGGCCTATGTGGCCCTGTTCCCCCAGCTCATCGCCGGCCCCATCGTCCGCTACCAGACCATCGCCGACCAGCTGAATGAGCGGACCCACAGCACCGATCTCTTCGGAGAAGGCGCCTGGCGCTTCGTGACCGGCCTTGGGAAAAAGGTGCTGCTGGCCAACAACATCGGCCTGCTGTGGGACACCGTCAAGGCCATCCCCTTCGGCCGGCTGTCGGTGCTGGGAGCCTGGCTGGGCATCATCGCCTTCGCCTTCCAGATCTACTTCGATTTTTCCGGCTATTCGGACATGGCCATCGGCCTGGGCCGGATGTTCGGCTTCACTTTCCTGGAAAACTTCAACTACCCCTATCTGTCGAAGAGCATCACGGAATTCTGGCGCCGCTGGCACATCAGCCTGGGCACCTGGTTCCGAGACTACGTCTACATCCCCCTGGGGGGCAGCCGCTGCAGCATCGCGAAGCAGCTGCGCAACCTGGCCGTCGTCTGGCTGCTGACCGGCTTCTGGCACGGCGCCAGCTGGAATTTCCTTATCTGGGGCGTTTATTTCGGTGTGATTCTCATAGCAGAAAAGCTGTTTCTGCTCAAAACGCTCGAAAGACTCCCGAAGGC
>JAGAEH010000192.1 GCA_017613225.1 Lachnospiraceae bacterium | reverse complement strand
TCGTGCTGTGGCAAAGACCAAGCAGCATTTGACAAAAGCCCTTAGCGAAGCAACGGGCAGATAGGCCCTTCCGAGGACCTGTCTGAGCGCAGCGAGTTCCGCAGGAAGGGCCGCGTTCATCTGCACGGAAGCTGAGCTTAGTAGCTTTTGTCCCTGCTGCGGGTCTTCCACAGCACGATAAAGCATCTGTATCCTCCTATCTGATCGACGTCATACATGAAAAAAGACAGCCCGGCGGGGTTGTCTTTTGCGTGTATATATCAGTAGAATGCGGGATCAGTAGTCCATAAAAAGACAGCCCGCGGGGGCTGTCTTTTGCGTGGTTATATCAGCAGAATAAGGGATCAGTCGTCATACCAGGGAGCCATGTACACGTGATGGGGCTGCAGTTCCTTCCCGTAGATCCGGTACAGCTCGCTGACGGTCACGATGGTATAGCCCTTCTCGATCAGCGCCGGCACCACCAGGGCCACGCCGTCCGCGGTGGTATTGTAGATGTCGTGCATCAGAATGATGGAACCAGGCTGTACGGTGCTCATGACCCGGCTGTAGATCTTGTCGGGATCCTTGCTTTCCCAGTCCAGGGAGTCCACATCCCAGATGATCATGGGCATGTTGATGGCGTCCTGCACCTTCTGGTTGGCATTGCCGTAGGGAGGCCGCATGATCTGTATCTCCTTCCCTGTGATGGCCTCCACCTTTTCGATGGCAGAGTACAGTTCCTTCTGGATCTCCTCGGTGGAGAGGGTGTTCAGATTTTTGTGGTTGTAGGTGTGGGTGCCGATCTCCATCCCCAGGTCGGAGGCCCGCTTGATCAGCTTCGCGTTGCGCTGCGCGAAGGTCTCACCGGTATTTTCATCCGCCACGCCGTTGTAATCCAGCTGGCTGGCCAGGGTGAAGAAAGTCGCCTTGGCGCCGTACTGCTCCAGGATGTCCAGAATGCGCTTGGTGCTGGAGGTGTAGCGCATGTCGGGGCCGTCGTCGAAGGTCAGGGCCACGTACTTCTTGCCGTCGCCGGAGGTGGGACGCTCGGAAGAACCGGAAGTCTGGGGTTCATCTTCCGTGGTCTGAGGGGCCGCCGTGGTCTGCGGCGCTTCCGTAGTCTCAGGCGCTTCCGTGGTCTGCGGAGCCTCCGTGGTGGCCGGGGCAGCAGGCGTGGTCTCGGGCGCTGACGTGTCCGGAGCGGCAGTTACGTCGCCGCCCTCGATGGGATCGATCACCACCATGGTATCCGGTTCCGGAGCGGTGGTCTTTTCCTGCGGAGAGGTCTTTTCGCTCTCCCCGGTCTCAAAGGAGACCTCCGTGGTGCGGGGCGTCAGCCAGCGGTCGAACCAGCCTTTGGACTTGCCGATCAGCATGACGGCAGTAACAGCAACGATCGTTAATAATATAGGGATAAGTATCTTTTTCATAACCATCAAAATATAGCACAAATCACGGGGCGCGTCCACAGTATGTAGGAAATATTTAAAGAAAAGTCATAAATCCCGGCGCCGGTACTTCACGAATTTTTCATTATCAAACAATCGTTTTCTATGGTATAATCTCATTTATGCCTGACATGAAAATACCCTTTAAGATCCACAGTGAATTCGCTCCCACGGGAGACCAGCCCCAGGCCATCGAAGCACTGGTGAACGGTTTTAAGGCCGGCAACAAGTTTCAGACGCTTCTGGGCGTCACCGGTTCCGGCAAGACCTTCACCATGGCCAACGTGATCCAGGGACTGCAGAAACCCACGCTGGTGCTGGCCCACAACAAGACGCTGGCGGCCCAGCTCTATTCCGAATTCAAGGAATTTTTCCCGGAGAATTCCGTGGAGTACTTTGTATCCTATTACGACTACTATCAGCCGGAGGCCTACGTGCCTTCGACAGACACCTATATTGCCAAAGATTCGGCCATCAACGACGAGATCGACCGCCTGCGCCACTCCGCCACGGCGGCGCTGTCGGAGCGGGACGACGTGATCATCGTGGCTTCGGTGTCCTGCATCTACGGCCTGGGCAGCCCGGTGGATTACAAGAACATGGTGATCTCCCTGCGGCCCGGCATGATCAAGGACCGGGACGAAGTGATCAAAAAGCTGGTGGAGATCCAGTACGACCGCAACGACATGGACCTGCACCGGGGCACTTTCCGGGTGCGGGGGGACGTGATCGAACTGATCACGGCGGACACCGGCGACACGGCGGTGCGCATCGAGTTCTTCGGGGACGAAGTGGACCGGATCACGGAGATCGACACCATCACCGGCGAGATCAAGGCCCGCCTGGAGCACATCGCCATCTTTCCCGCCTCCCACTATGTGGTGTCGGAGGAGAAGCTGGCGGCGGCCATCAAGGCCATCGAAGAGGAACTGGCGGTCCAGGTGGACCACTTTAAGAGAGAAGATAAGCTGATCGAGGCCCAGCGCATCGCGGAACGCACGAATTTCGACGTGGAGATGCTGCGGGAGACCGGCTTCTGCTCCGGCATAGAGAACTATTCCAGGCACCTGATCGGACTGCCTGCAGGGGCCACGCCCCATACGCTGCTGGACTATTTCCCCAAGGACTTTCTGCTGATCGTGGACGAGTCCCACATGACGCTGCCCCAGGTACGGGGCATGTACTTCGGCGACCGCTCCCGCAAGCAGACTCTGGTGGACTATGGCTTCCGCCTGCCCTCCGCCCTGGACAACCGGCCCCTCAACTTCGGGGAGTTCGAATCTAAGCTGAACCAGGTGATGTTTACCTCCGCCACGCCGGCGGACTACGAGCGGGAGCACGAGAGCCTGCGCACGGAGCAGATCATCCGCCCCACGGGCCTGCTGGATCCCAAGGTGGACGTGCGGCCGGTGGCCGGCCAGGTGGACGACCTGATCGGCGAGATCCGCCGGGAGACGGAAAAGGGCAACAAGGTGATGATCACCACCCTGACCAAGCGGATGGCGGAGGACCTGACGGACTTCCTGCGGGAGGCGGGGATCCGGGTGCGGTACCTGCATTCCGATATCGATACCCTGGAACGCATGGAGATCATCCGAGACATGCGCATGAACGTCTTTGACGTGCTGGTGGGCATCAACCTGCTGCGGGAGGGCCTGGACATCCCGGAGGTATCGCTGGTGGCGATCCTGGACGCGGACAAGGAAGGCTTCCTGCGTTCGGAGACTTCCCTGATCCAGACCATCGGCCGCGCAGCCCGCAACGCCGACGGCCACGTGATCATGTACGCGGACGTGATGACGGAGTCCATGCAGAAGGCCATCTCCGAGACGGAGCGCCGCCGCAGCATCCAGAACGCTTACAACGAAGCTCACGGCATCACGCCCCAGACCATCAAAAAGGCGGTGCGGGACATCATCCGCATCACCGAGAGCGTGCAGACGAAGAAGTCCCAGAAACTGGAGAAGGACTTCGAGTCCATGGACGACAAGGAGCTGAAGGCAGTGATCGAGGAGCTGAAGCGGAACATGTCCCGGGCCGCCGCGGACCTGAATTTCGAGGAGGCCGCCGTGCTGCGTGACAAGATGATCGAGGCGAAGAAACATATAAAAAGGTAGGGGATCCTTCGACTGCGTCCCCAAAAGCGGACTCCGCTCAGGATGACGCGTAAACCTGTCATTCTGAGCGAAGCGAAGAATCCATAAAACAGAAAGCGACAATCGCATGGCTGAAAAGAAATACATCAAAATACGCGGTGCCAACGAGCACAATTTGAAGGATCTTTCCATTGACATCCCCAGGGGCGAACTGGTGGTGCTGACGGGCATTTCCGGCAGCGGCAAGTCGTCCCTGGCCTTTGATACCATCTACGCGGAGGGCCAGCGGCGCTACATGGAGTCCCTGTCCAGCTACGCGCGCCAGTTTCTGGGGCAGATGGAAAAGCCGGACGTGGAGAGCATCGAGGGTCTGTCCCCCGCCATCTCCATCGACCAGAAGGGCACCAACCGCAACCCCCGTTCCACCGTGGGCACGGTGACGGAGATCTACGACTACCTGCGTCTGCTGTACGCCCGGGTGGGCACGCCCCACTGTCCGGAATGCGGCCGGGAGATCCGCCGCCAGAGCGTGGACCAGATGGTGGACCGGGTGCTGGAGCTGCCGGAGCGCAGCCGCATCCAGATCCTCTCCCCCGTGGTGCGGGGCCGCAAGGGCGAACACGCCAAGGTCCTGGACCAGGCCCGGCGCAGCGGCTATGTGCGGGCCCGGGTGGACGGCAGCGAGTATGAGCTGTCGGAGGAGATCAAATTAGATAAGAACATCAAGCACAACATCGACGTCGTCATCGACCGTCTGGTGGTGCGGGAGGGTATCGAGAACCGCCTGACCGATTCCCTGGAGACGGCGCTGGCCCTGTCCGGGGGCCTGGCCACCGTCGATCCGGGGGAGGCAGGGGAGCCCATCCACTTTTCCCAGAGCTTTTCCTGCCCGGACTGCGGTGTGAGCATCGAGGAAGTGGAGCCCCGCAGCTTCTCCTTCAACAACCCCTTCGGCGCCTGCCCGGAGTGCTTCGGCCTGGGCTTTAAGATGGAATTCGACATGGACCTGATCATCGACGATCCCAGCAAGAGCCTCAACGACGGCGCCATTTCGCCCACCGGCTGGGGCTCCGTGGGGAAGGACGGTTCCTATTCCAACGCCATCTTCAGGGGACTGGCGAAAAAGTATGGATTTTCACTGGACACGCCCTGGAAGGACCTGCCCGAAAGAGCCCGGGACGTGATCGAAAACGGCACCGGCGGCGTGCGCTTCCCGGTGGAATACACCAACGACGAGGGCAACGAGATCGTCTACAACATCGCCTTTGAGGGCCTGCTGAAGAACCTGTGGCGGCGCTACCGGGAGACGGGGCAGGACTCCATGAAGGCGGAATACGAGACTTTCATGCGGGTGACGCCCTGCAGCGTCTGCGGCGGCCAGCGGCTGAAGAAGACCTCCCTGGCGGTGACCGTGGGCAAAAAGAACATCTATGAATTGACGAACCTGTCCATCACGGACAGCATGGAATACTTAAAGGAGACGGAACAGGGCTTCTCCGAGATGCAGGAGACCATCAGCCATTCCATCTTAAAGGAAGTCTACGCCAGACTGGGCTTTTTGAAGGAAGTGGGGCTGGACTATCTGTCCCTGTCCCGCAACGCCAGCACCCTGTCCGGCGGTGAGATGCAGCGCATCCGCCTGGCCACCCAGGTGGGCAGCGGCCTGGTGGGCGTGGCCTACATTCTGGATGAG
>JAGAEH010000191.1 GCA_017613225.1 Lachnospiraceae bacterium | reverse complement strand
TGTTCGACGTGCTGGACGAGGTCATCAAAGAGCACCCGGTCATGCTGAACCGCGCGCCTACCCTGCACCGTCTGGGCATCCAGGCGTTCGAGCCGATCCTGGTGGAAGGCAAGGCCATCAAGCTGCATCCGCTGGTCTGCACCGCTTACAACGCGGACTTCGACGGCGACCAGATGGCTGTCCATCTGCCCCTTTCCGTTGAAGCGCAGGCGGAGTGCCGCTTCCTGATGCTGTCCACCAACAACCTGCTGAAGCCTTCCGACGGCGGCCCCGTGGCAGTGCCTTCTCAGGACATGGTCCTGGGCATCTACTACCTGACCCAGGAGCGCGAAGGCGCCAAGGGCGAGGGCAACAGCTTCAAGGACGTGAACGAAGCCATCCTGGCCTACGAGAACGGCTATCTGGACCTGCACGCCCGCATCTACGTGGATGTGGAGAAGAAAAAAGAGGACGGCACCCTTCTTCGGGGCACCGTCTCCTCCACCCTGGGCCGCTTCATCTTCAACGAGATCATTGAACAGGATCTGGGCTTCGTGGACCGCAGCATTCCGGAAAACGAGCTGCTGCCGGAGATCGACTTCCTGGTGGGCAAGAAGGAACTGAAGCAGATCCTGCAGAACGTCATCAACGTGCACGGCACCTTTGAGACCGCCGAGACCCTGGACAAGATCAAGGCCATCGGCTACAAGTACTCCACCCGTGCCGCCATGACGGTCTCCATCTCCGACATCACCGTGCCGCCGGAAAAGCAGCAGATGATCAAGGACGCCGAGGCCAGAGTGGACCGCATCAACATGAACTTCCGCCGCGGTTTCTCCACGGAGGAAGAGCGCTATAAGGAGGTCAAGACCGTCTGGGAGAACACGGATGACGAACTCACCCGCGCGCTGCTGGCCGGCATGGACAAATACAACAACATCTACATGATGGCCAACTCCGGCGCCCGTGGTTCCGACAAGCAGATCAAGCAGCTGGCCGGCATGCGTGGACTGATGTCCGATACGGTGGGCCGTGTCATCGAGCTGCCCATCAAGTCCAACTTCCGTGAAGGCCTGGACATCCTGGAGTACTTCATTTCCGCCCACGGCGCCAGAAAGGGTCTGTCCGATACCGCTCTGCGTACCGCCGACTCCGGTTACCTGACCAGACGTCTGGTGGACGTGTCCCAGGATCTGATCATCCGCGAGATGGACTGCAGCCACGACGGAGAGATCCCTTACATGGAGGTCTCCGCCTTCCGTGACGGCAACGAGAACATCGAGTCCCTGAAGGACCGCCTGATCGGCAGAACGCTGGCAGAGGACATCGTGGATGAGACCACCGGCGAAGTGATCGCCGAGAAGAACCAGCTGATCAAGGTCGGCCTGGCCAACCGCATCATCGCCTCCGGCCGCACCACCGTGAAGATCCGCAACGTGCTGGCCTGCCGTTCCCATCTGGGCGTCTGCGCCAAGTGCTACGGCGCCAACCTGGCCACCGGCGAGCAGGTGCAGGTGGGTGAAGCCATCGGCATCATCGCGGCCCAGTCCATCGGCGAGCCCGGTACGCAGCTGACCATGAGAACCTTCCATACCGGCGGCGTGGCAGGCGACAACATCACCAAGGGTCTTCCCCGTGTGGAAGAGCTTTTCGAAGCCAGAAAGCCCAAGGGCCTTGCCATCATCTCCGAGATCGAGGGCGAAGCGGCCATCCGCGACACCAAGAAGAAGCGCGAAGTGGTGATCACCGATACCGAGACCGGCGAGAACCGGGTGTACGTGATCCCCTACGGCTCCCACATCAAGGTGGAAGAGGGCCAGCACATCCAGCCCGGCGACGAGCTGACGGAAGGTTCCATCAATCCTCACGACCTGCTCCGCATCAAGGGCGTGCGCGCCGTTCAGGATTACATCCTTCGCGAGGTCCTGCGGGTGTACCGCATCCAGGGCGTGGATATCAACGATAAGCACATCGAGGTCATCGTGCGCCAGATGCTGAAGAAGGTCCGCATCGAGGATCCGGGTGACACCGGCCTGCTGACCGGCACCGTGATGAACGTGCTGGATCTGGAGGACATCAACGACCAGATGCTGGCCGAGGACAAGACTCCCGCCACCTTCGAGCGCATCATCCTTGGCATTACCAAGGCGTCGCTGGCCACCAACTCCTTCCTTTCCGCCGCCTCCTTCCAGGAGACCACCAAGGTGCTGACGGAAGCCGCCATCAACGGCAAGATCGATCCGCTGATCGGCCTGAAGGAGAACGTGCTGATCGGTAAGCTGATCCCTGCCGGCACCGGCATGAAGAAGTACCGCTCCGTGGTGCTGGACACCGACGGCAGCGATCTGATGGAGCTGAAGGCCAAAGCCCAGGCCGAACTGGCGGAAGCCGAGGCTGCAGAGGAAGAGATGAGCTTCGAAGAGGACGAGATGGAAGGCGTGGAAGAGGCCGAGGAGTTCGAGACCGAGGCTTCCGAAGACGAATTCGAGATGGAGTTCGAAGAGGAATCCGCTGAAGAAGAGGCCGCCGAAGAGGAAGGTGCTGAGGAAGAATAATCAATCTTAAAGATCTGCCGGGCGGCGTCATGCTGCCCGGTTTCTGTCAATAAAAGGAGGGACCATGGCTACTATAGGCATCGACGTGGGCGGCGGCTCCATCAAAGGCGCCCTTGTAAATGAAGAAAACCAGATCGTAAAGCAGTGCACCCGCGTGAACCGGATCAACCGGAGCAGCGAGGAAATGGCGGAGGACATGGCGGACATCATCCGGGAACTGACCCAGGACGGTCCGGCGGAGGCCGTCGGCATCGGCCTGCCGGGTACGGTGGACGACGAGGCCGGCGTGGTGGTCTACACCCCCAACGTGGGCTTCCGCAAATATGACCTTCGGGCGGCCCTGAAGGAGATGACGGGCTATGAGGTGCACCTGATCAACGACGCCAACGCGGCGGCCTTCGCGGAGAGCCAGATCGGCGCGGCACAGGGAGCCGAGAGTGTCGTGGTGGTCACCCTGGGCACCGGCATCGGCGGCGGCGTGGTGATCGGCGGCAAGCTTTTGACCGGCTATACCGGCGCGGCCAGCGAGCTGGGTCACATGGTGATCGTCAAGGACGGCGAGCCCTGCGGCTGCGGACGGAAGGGCTGCTTTGAGGCCTATGCCTCGGCCACGGCCCTGGTGCGCATGGCAAAGAAGGCCATGGCAGAGCACCCCGAAAGCATGATGAACGAACTGGCCGAAAAGGACGGAAAAGTAGGCGCCAGGACGGCTTTTGAAGCTTATGACGCCGGAGATCCCACAGCTGTTTCCGTGGTGAACGAGTATCTGGACTGGCTGGCGGAAGGTCTGGCAAACCTGATCAACATCTTCTTCCCGGAGGTGATCGCCCTGTCCGGCGGCATTGCCAACCGGGGCGAGAGCCTGATCAAGGCCCTGGAAGAGCGGGTCTATCCCAGGACCCACGGTTCGGCCTACGCGCTGAAGCGGACGAAGCTGGCCATCTGCAGCCTGGGCTACGAATCCGGCATGATCGGCGCCGCGCTGTACGCGAAGAGCGTGATGGAATAAAGGCGGGCCGCTCCCGGGTGGATCCGGCCATGAGCCGGAATCCTATGGAAGCTTGAGCGAAAAACAACAGAAAGACGGTCCTCTGCCGAAAAACCGCGGCGGAGGGCCGTCTTTGCGTGCTGATTATCAGTTGCTCTTCCTGTCGATGGCCTCCGCCTTCGTCTTGGAATAGGAGAAGCGCTGGGAGCCGTACAGGCTGTAGTAGCCGGACAGGACGAAAGACAATGACACGGTGATGGCAAAGTAAGGCAGGCCGTCGCCGTGGAACATCTCCATGGCGATCAGCATGGAGGCGATGGGGCAGTTGGTGGTGCCGGCAAAGAGGGCGATCATGCCGCAGGCCGCGCCGAGGGGAACGGGGAAGCCGGTGATCCGGCCGAACAGGGCGCCGAAGGTGGCGCCGATGGCCAGGGTAGGGACGATCTCGCCGCCCCGGAAGCCGCCTGCTACCGCGATGGCGGTAAAGGCCAGCTTCAGGATAAAGTCCCAGAGATCTGAGGAAGAGGCCAGAGCCCTGTCGATCAGGTTCGTACCGGCGCCGGTGTAATCCTGGGTGTTCAGCAGGAGCGTCAGGCCGGCAAACAGAATGCCGCAGACCGCGACCCGCAGATAGGGGTTCTTCATCCAGCGCTTGGCCAGATGCTCCGCCTGGTGCAGGGCGATGACCATCACCGTGGCCAGGGCTGCGCAGAGGATGCCCAGCAGCACGGACCAGGCCAGCAT
>JAGAEH010000190.1 GCA_017613225.1 Lachnospiraceae bacterium | reverse complement strand
TCTTCGTCGTAGGTGATGCCTAAGTCGCCCCGGACCTTGTTCTGCTCGATGGCGGAGGCGTTGATGGGAATGACGATCTCCATGTCGCTTCGGAGCTCCAGGAGCATCCGGATCTTGCTGTCCGGCGCGAAGCCCGGCAGGACCCGGGAGGCGTGGTAGTCGTCAAAGAGCTTGCCGCCGAATTCCAAATAGAGCTTGCCGCCGAACTGGGAGATCCGCTCCCGGATCCGGGCGGATTGGGTATCCAGGTACATCTGGTTATCGAAGCCGATCAGTTTCCGCATGGGACGTTCCCTCCTTTTCAACACTCGGCTATTGTACCACAATTCGGCAAAAGAGGCAAGGCTTTTCTTCGCAGTTTTTGGTGGTTTTTGTCCCCCGTTTTGCCCGCGCCGGGGCTTTACAAATTGTTATTTTTATTGTATAATATATTGAAAATTTTACGATTTACAGAGAGAACAACTGCCATGCCTTTCAAATACATTCATATGCATATGCACCAGCATCGGCACACGGATTCCACCCTGCTGACCCGGGGCGACCCGAAGCGGGTCATCACGGCCTTTGCCTTCCCGATCTTTCTGAGCCAGCTCTTCCAGCAGCTCTACAACACTGCGGACGCCTGGATCGTCAGCGAGTATCTGGGGGATTCTGCCTTCGGCGCGGTCAAATCCTCCACCAGCCTCATCTTTCTGATGATCTCCTTCTTTGTAGGGGCCTCCATGGGCGCAGGCGTGGTGATCAGCCGCTATTTCGGCGGCAAGGATCCGGACAAGCTGAGCAAGGCCGTCCACACCGCGGTGCTGGTCTCCCTGCTCTGCGGCGTGACCTTGACTGTGATCGGCGCGATCCTGGCCTCCTACATCCCCATCTGGATGCAGCTGGACGAGAAGCTGCAGCCCTACGCCATCTCCTATCTGCGCTGGTACTTCCTGGGCTCCGTGGCCCTGGTGATGTACAACACCTTCAAGGGGATCATGAACGCCGTGGGCGACAGCAAGCGGCCCCTGTATTTCCTGATCGTGTCCTCCGTCACCAACGTCTTTCTGGACTGGTTCTTCCTGGGGCCTCTGCATCTGGACATCCGCTGGGCCGCCATCGCTACCACCATTTCCCAGGCCCTCTCCGCCCTGCTCTGCCTGCGGCAGCTGATGAAGAAGGACACGGTCTACGCCCTGTCCCTGCGGAAGCTGCGGATGGACAGAAGCTCCCTGCGGGAGATCCTCCGCTACGGCCTGCCCACCGGCGTGCAGAACTCCGTGATCGGCTTTGCCAACGTGCTGGTGCAGACCAACATCAACACCTTCGGCGACATGGGCACCAACGCCTTCGGCGCCTACGGCACCATCGAGGGCTTCGCCTTCCTGCCCATCACCTCCTTCTCCATGGCGCTGACCACCTACATCGGCCAGAACCTGGGGGCGAAGGAGTACGACCGGGCGAAGCAGGGCGCCCGCTTCGGCATTCTGTCTGCGGTGATCATGGCGGAGCTGATCGGCTTGATCGTCTTCTGCTTCGCAAAGCCCCTGGTGTCGATCTTCATTGACGACCCGGCCTCCATCGAGATCGCCGTGCGCCAGGCCCACATAGAGTCCCTGTTCTTCTGTATGCTGTCCTTCTCCCACTGCATCGCGGGCATCTGCCGGGGCGCAGGCAAGGCCTTTGTGCCCATGTTTATCATGCTCGGCGTCTGGTGCGTGCTCCGCGTGAGCTACATCACGATCGCCATGCAGATCGACCACAACATCACCCTGCTGTTCTGGGCGTATCCCATGACCTGGTTCATCAGCTCGGTCATCTACTTCATCTACTACACCAAATCGGACTGGATCCACGGCTTCGAGACGAAGCGCGCGCAGCGCGCCTAACTTGTGTGCAGCACGATCATAACTTATCACTCATAACTCAGAAAGGAGGCATGCCCGTTGCAGCTCGGTTTTCTGCGTCGAAAGAACCACACTACCGCGTCCTTTCAGGTGATTTTGCTCGGCTTTCTGGGGCTGATCCTGCTGGGCGGACTCATCCTGACCTTTCCTTTTTGCAGCCGCGCCGGGACTTGGACAGCTTTTTCCGATGCACTCTTTACCTCCGTCTCCGCGGCCTGCGTGACCGGCCTGGTCGTGCAGGATACGGCCACGCACTGGTCGTTCTGCGGGCAGGCGGTGATCCTGCTGCTGATCCAGATCGGCGGCCTCGGCGTCATCACCGTGGCCGTGACCTTCTTCCGGCTCTGGGGACGCCGCATCAGCCTTGCACAGCGCAACATGATGCAGCAGTCTATTTCTGCGCCACAGGTTGGCGGCATCGTCCGGCGGACGGGCTTCATCCTTCGTGGTTCTCTGTGCATCGAGTTGGCAGGTGCCATCCTCTTGACACCGGTTTTCTGCCGGGATTTCGGCTTCTTCAAGGGACTGTGGTACAGCCTGTTCCATTCCGTCTCCGCATTCTGCAATGCGGGCTTTGACCTCATGGGCGTGCGTGGAAAGTTTTCCTCCCTCACCAGCTATCGCGCAGACCCCCTGGTGAACATCGTGGTCATGCTGCTGATCATCATCGGCGGCATTGGCTTCCTGGTTTGGGAGGATCTGCGGCAGAATCGATTCCGCTTCCACCGCTACCGGCTTCAAACAAAGCTGGTGTTGGTGACATCTGCGGTTCTGATTGTGTTTCCTGCTGTGCTGAATTTTTTGACGGAATATCATGACCTGCCTCTGGGCGAACGGATCTTGACATCCATGTTCCAGTCTGTCACCACCCGAACCGCCGGCTTCAATACGGCGGATCTCACGCAGTTGTCTTCCTCCGGCGTGCTGCAGATGATCGTGCTTATGCTCACCGGCGGCTCTCCCGGCTCTACCGCCGGCGGCATGAAAACCACCACAGTGGCCGTGCTTTTCTTGGCCGGCCTCACGGTGTTCCGCCGCAGGGATGAGGTGGAGTGCTTCCATCGCAGGATCGGGCAGGATGTGATCCGGAACGCCGGTACGATCATGTTCCTGTATCTGCTGCTGTTTACGGTAGGCGCTGCGGCGCTCTCCCGGGTGGAGGGGATATCCCTGCTGGCTTGCATGTTTGAGACCAGCTCCGCCGTCGGAACCGTCGGCCTGTCTATGGG
>JAGAEH010000019.1 GCA_017613225.1 Lachnospiraceae bacterium | reverse complement strand
TGATCGTGTGAGCCGGGCTTTGTCCCTCTGTGCTGCGGAAAAGAATGAGCAGCATTTGACAAAAGCCCTTGACGAAGCAACGGGCAGATAGGTCCTTCCGAGGACCTGTCTGAGCGCAGCGAGTTCCGCAGGAAGGACCGTGTCCATCTGCACGGAAGCTGAGTCTAGTCGCTTTTGTCCTCGCTGCGAATCTTCCGCGGCACAGAGGGGCCAGCCCTTGCATCCTCACTTCTGCAGCGCCGTCAGCCACTCCTTCAGCGCCTTTGCCGCCATATCCAGATGCAGATCGTAGCAATGGGTGTCCTCCGGGATCGGCACATAGGTGCAGTCCGGATACATCTTCGCCAGTTCGATGGAATCCTCCACGGGAACGCTCAGATCCCCCTCGCCGTGGATGATGAGCACCGGTCCTTTATACCGCTTGATAAAGTCCTCCACGTGGATGGTCTGAGCCACCCGGATGTAGTTGCCGCCCAGGATCCCGCGGGACCAGGCCGGCGTATCCTCCGGCACGCGGTCCGGATCGAAGGGCAGGCCCAACATGATGCCCTTTCGGCAGTTCTCCGGGATCTTCCAGGCCGGCGACATGGGGATCAGCGCCTTGACGCGGTCGTGCTCCAGCCCAGCCGCCAGGATGACGGCCAGACCTCCCTGGGAATGGCCGCACAGATAAATGTCCGTGGTATAGTCCAGCCCCCGGACGTAGTCGATCAGCGTCATGGCGTTGGACATCCACTTGAACAGCGTGTGGTCGTGGAATTGGCCGCCGCTCTTGCCGTGGCCGTACATGTCCGCCCGCAGCACCGCGACGCCCGCTTCCAGCATGGCCTGCTCCGCCGCCAGGATATGGTCCTCGTCCTTCCAGCCCGTAAACCCGTGGATCAGGACGCACACCGGCCCCCGGTCTTTGCCCTCCGGCTTTGTGAATACCGCGTCCAGCGCGATCCCGTCATCCCAGATAGTCATCGTTTTTCCTCCAAAGCTTCATGTGAAGCCTGCTTAACACTTATCCTTTTGAGAGCCCGCTTCCCTCAGAAGTGCGCTCTCTTCCCGGATCATTCTTCTTTCAGCGCGTTGCAGAAAGCGGTGATCCGCATCTCGCTGGCGGCGTCCGGCTTTCCCTTCGGCTCGATCAGGCTCAGTTCCGCCTCGAAAGCATCGATCCCCAGGGCCAGGCGCAGCTTCTCCAGCGCCTTTTCAGGGCCGCCGCCCTTGCTGCTTACAAAGGCCGCGATCTTTTTGCCCCGCAGCGCTTCCAGATTGTCTTTCACGAAGGTGTTGATGGGCGGCGTGACGCTGCTGGCCCAGACCGGCATGCCGATGACGACGCGCCCATAGGCCTCTGCCTCAAACTGATAGGGCTTCAGGGCCGGCGTAGCCTTGGAGACGGCGCCTTTTCCGCCCACTAAAAACTTCCTCAGCCCCCTGGTGGGGTAGGCCTTTTCCGGTTCGACGCGGATCAGGTCCGCGTCAAGCTGCGCCGCGATCTTCTCCGCGGCATATTCTGTATTCCCGAACATGGAATAAAAAACGACTGCTGTCTTCATGGTCTTCCTTTCTTTTCTCTATTCCAGCCACTCCACTTTGCCGGTGTCGATATGATACACCGCGCCTTCAATGCAGATGTCCGCTATTTCCGGGTGTTCCCCGAACTCCTGTTTCAGCTTTTCCACGGCGTGGGTCACGTTCAGGCAGCAGGCTTTATAAGGATCCCGCTCGTCCCCGATGGCCTCCAGGATATCCTCTGTGATATAGCGGATGAATCCGTCCGCCTCCCCGCGCAGGGCCGCCGCCACCGCGCCGCAGCCCGTATGCCCCAGCACCACGATATGCTTGCAGTCCAGATGCGCCGCCGCGTACTCGATGCTGCCCATCTGGTGATTGTCCAGTACGTTTCCCGCCACCCGGACCACGAACAGGTCTCCCAGCTCCGCTGAAAAGATCTTCTCCGGGATCACCCGGGAGTCGGAGCAGCAGATGACGATGGCGTAGGGATGCTGGCCGTGGACCAACGTAATATACCGCCTGGTCGGATCCGTCGTCAGCACATAGCGCTGGTTTCCTAATTTCATGATCGTGCGGACGTCCATGCCGCCTCCTCGCGTTTTCATTTCAGATCTCCTCTCTGCCTGTCCAGGCAGATGCGCACCACTTCCGCCGGTGTCCAGGCAAGTTCCGTGGCGCCTGCCTCCGTCAGTTCCTCCTCGCTGCCGTAGCCGTACAGCACGCCGATGGAACGCACTCCCGCGTCGTTGGCGCCGTTGATGTCGTACATGCGGTCGCCCACCATCACCACCTCTGCGGGGTCGATGGAGAGCTCTCCCATGGCCCGCAGCAGCAGCGGGGCCTTGTCCGCGTTGTGGTCCTGGGGCGCCGGCGCGGCCAGGATCTCAAAGAACTGCCCGATATCGTGGAACTCCAGCACCCGCTTCGCGAACATGTCCGGTTTGGATGTGACGCAGGCCAGCCGCAGCCCGGCATCCTTCAGGTCCCGCAGCATCTCCCGGACCCCGTCGTAAAGGGGCGCCCGGTAGATCCCCTCCCGGCTGTAGAAATCCCGGTACAGGGCCACCGCCCGCTCCGCCGCCTCCGGCTCGAAACCCAGAAACTCCGTAAACGACGTATACAGCGGCGGGCCGATGAACTTCCGCAGGATGCTCTTGTCTTCCAGCTGATAGTCGAACTGCTCCAGCGCATAGAGGACGGAATCGAAGATGCCGAATTCTGACTGGATCAGCGTCCCGTCCATGTCAAAAAAGATGGTCTTGACGTCTTTCATGGGTCATCCTTCCGTCACATTGATCTGGCAGAAACGCATGGTGGTCAGCGCCGCCAGATGGCTTTCCGGCGTGACGCCCGCGCAGCAGGCCGCGTCCACACTGATCGAGACCTCCGGCATGGCGGCCTTCAGCAGCAGCGCGTTGGACACCACGCAGATGTCCGTGCAGAGGCCCACGATCTCCAGCTCGATCTCCTCTTTTTCGGAGAGGATCCGCAGGTCGTTGGCCAGTTCCATGCTGCCGAAGGTGGGCTTTTCGTAGATCATCGCGGGCCTGCCGGCCAGCGCCGCGATCTCCGGGTGGAGCCGCCAGCCCTCCGTGCCCCGGATACAGTGGGGCACCGGAAGATTCTTTCCCTCCTGGGTCTCCATGTAGTCCTCGCCGTGGGTGTCCATGGTGAAGATCACGTCTTCCGGCGGGAAGGCGCAGATCTTGTTCTTTACATTTTCGACGATGGCCTCCGCCTCCGGCGTGCCCAGCGCCCCGTCTATGAAATCTTTCTGCATGTCAATGACGATCAGTAGTTTACGCATGTCTGTCCTTTGGTCTCCCTTCTTTCTGATCAGCTGTTTCTTGCTCGGCACTTCCCATACGTCTGCATTAAAAAAGAAGTCCCACAGCCAGCCGTATTTGCAATACCGTACATAGTAGGGGTCATCTTCCTCCGGCATTTTTCCGTCAGGGGTATTGAAGGCGTCTACTTCCAGCTGTCTGAGATCATCGATCATCCTCTCGTATTCCGTCTCCGTCATGTCCATTTTCGCAACGCAGATTGGGAAATCGACAAACCCAAGAGCCTTCAGTTCCCAATAGTCCTGGATCTGTTCCATCTTTACATATGGACAGACATCCTGCAGATAGGTCTGAAGATTTCCAAAAGAAATGTAGTCTGTTGCAACAATGTACATCTGCTATCTCCGGTCTTACTCCGCCTCCTCATCCAGGGTCTCCAGCAGAAAGCTGACGGGCCGGAAACCGTCGTTACAGGAGATCATGGCCGACTTTTTGTTCTTCATCCAGCCGTCGTAAAAGTCTTCCGCGCCGTGGGCCAGGGCCATCACAAAGGGGGACATGGTGTCCCAGGCGCTGACGCACATGCCCTCCGGCCGCTGCCAGCCGTTGGCCACGAAGACCCGCCCCACTTCCATGTCACAGGCGTGGGCGATGGGGTTTTCGTACTGCGCCATCAGATCCGGATAGCTGGCCATCTTCATCACGGTGATCCTAACTTTTTTCATTCCCTGCTCCTTTTCGCGGCACGTTACCTTGTGATATAATGAGCTCGGTCCGGCTGCCGGCCGCCCCGGGGCAGGGCGTTCCTGTCCGCGGACAGCGGCAAAGCCGGGATCCTTCCTTTATTATTGTACCATAAAATACAATTCTGCGGGAGTAAACATGGAGCTGCTGAAACTTCTTATCATCTTCGCGATCATCATCGGCATCGTGGTCCTGAAAAAGCCGCTGTGGCTGGCCGCCCTGGCGGCTTCCGCGGCCTGCTTTCCGGTCTACTGGATCCCGGTCTGGGACGGCCTGAAAAAAATAGGAGCCGCAGTGGGCTCCTGGACAACGCTTCAGCTGCTTCTGCTGACTTACGTCATCACCTTCCTGCAGTGCATGATCAAAGAGCGGAACGGCGTAGCCCGCTCCCAAAAGGCGCTCACCGACCTGTTCCACAACAACTGGGTCACCTGCACCGTGGCTCCTTTCGTCGTGGGGCTGCTGCCCGCCGCCCCGGCGGTGTTCATCTCCGGCGATATCATCGACGAAGCCGTGGGCGACCGGCTGACCAACGTCCAGAAGGCCACCGCCGCCTCCTTTTTCCGCCATATTCCGGAGGGCTTTCTGCCCACCTATTCCTCCATTCTGATCGCCCTGGCCCTGACCGGCCTCCCTGCCGGGCACTTTGTGCTGGGCATGCTGCCTCTGATGATCATGATGATCCTGCTGGGCTGCTTTTTCCTGTACCGGGGCCGGGTGCCCGCCAAGGCGGAGGGCGAGCCTTCGAGTCACAAGATGCAGGATCTGGGCAACTTTTTCGCGGGGCTCTGGCCGCTGATCATCGCCATCGTGCTGGTGGTGGCCTTCGGCATGAACGTGCTGCTCTCCATCGTGATCGTCACCGTGGCCTACCTGGTGATCGGCCGCTTTGACTTCGCCACCATCAAGCCCTTCTTCAGGCAGTCCCTGCAGATCAAGATCATGGCCAACACCGTGGCCATCTACGCCTTCAAAGGCGCCCTGGATGCCACCGGCGCCATTGGCAAACTGCCGGAGTTCTTTGAAAAACTGCCGTTCCCGGCCTTTCTGATCTTCATGCTGATCTGCTTTTTCGGGGCCATCGTCGCCGGCGGCCAGACCATGGCCACCACCATCGTGCCCATCGCCTTCGCCTCGATCCCCGGGGCCGGCCTGCCGCTTTTATGCCTGCTGATGGGCGCCATTTACGCCGGCAGCCAGGTGTCCCTGACCCATGTGTGCCTGGCGCTCTCCTGCGACCACTTCGGCGTGAACCTGGGCGACCTGATCAAGACCACCATCCCCATCGTCGCCTGCTTTCTGGTGCTGTCCGCCCTGTACTACCTGGGCTGGCTGGCCGTGTTCGGTTAAACACCCCTTTCAACTTAAAAAACACGGGTCCAGGTCTTCCGGATCCGTGTTTTTAAATTGGTGCCTTCAGTTACTGTCTGCCGCAGAAGATCTGGATCGCCTCCGACGCGAACACAGCCGTACCCTCTCCGCCGGCTGCGTCGATGTTTTTCGTGAACTCGCCGCCCGCCGCGTACATCTTGCCAAGGCCGCTCAAAACTTCTTTGGAGCAATTGTAATAGTTGGCGGAGATATAGGCCTGCAGTTTTGCCGCCAGGGCCTGGGCCTCTTCCCCCGCCGGATCGCCGCCGCGGATCTCTCCGAACTCCCTGAAGACGTCCATCAGTCCGGCCGCCGCGTCCCGGTTTTGCTTTTCCGTGCGGCTCTTCTGCCGCTCCTCATAATCCCGATATTCCTCCGTATGGCCCCAGGCTTCCTTCGCCCGGGCCTGGTATTCTTCTATTTTCTTCTTGTCAAAAGCGTCAAATTCCATGACATGTCCTCCCGATCCTCTGATCTTTTCCGCGAGGGCGATCAGGCCCTCGACGTGTTCCTTTTGCAGCTTGAGCAGTTCGATCTGCTGCTCCAGCGCCTTGTCCCGGTCAAAATCCGGCTGTCCGATGATGTTTTTGATCTCCTGCAGCGGAAACTGCAGCTCTCGAAACAGCAGGATCTGCTGGAGCCGCTCCAGCGCTTCTTCATCGTACAGGCGATAGCCCGCCTCCGTGTAAGCCGTGGCTTTCAGCAGGCCGATCCGGTCGTAGTACTGCAGCGCGCGGATGCTGACGCCCGTAAGCCGGCTCACTTCATGTACTGTTTTCATGGCCTGTCCTCTCTAAAGGGACGAACCTCGCTTAATTCTGCTTCGCTCTGCTTGTCCTGCAGCTCGATAAACATGACTTCGCTCTGCCTGTCCCGCAAAACATTTTGCTTTCCCTTTGATCTCAATGTAAACTATGACGTAACGTAATAGTCAAGACCTTTTTGCATGTTTTTCTCGTAATCTGCCGGGACTATGGTTTTTATCTTTGAGCCCCGGTCCGCCGGGACTCCGGTTTCGTCCTTTGGCCCCGGTCCGCCGGGACTCCGAGTCCGTTAAAAAGCCGCGTCCCGGCTTCTCGGATTTTTATTTTCAGATTCGACAGACGCACGGTCTTGGATTATAATAAAGCCGGCACTGTAAAACGGCGCCGACCCGGCGGATCATCCGCGGCAATGCGCCGGACTCTGCCGCACACCATCCTCAGGAGGACCGCCTCTATGGATCCCAAGACTGTCATCATCTCCCTGCTGATCGGCTACTGCTTCGGCATGTTCCTGACCGCCGACCTGGTGGCCCTGCGCTATACCGGGCACAACGCCTCGAAGATCGGCACCACCGGCAACCCGGGCATGGCCAACATCATGGCCAATCTGGGGGCCAAGGCCGGCCTGATCGTGCTGGCGGGCGACCTGTTAAAGTGCGCCGCTGCCATCCTGATCGCCTGGCTGATCTTCCGCGCCCCGGACAGATCCGACATCCTGTTTGCCGGCCTGGGTGCCACCCTTGGCCACGACTTCCCCGCCTGGCGGAAATTCAAGGGCGGCAAGGGCGTGACCTGCAGCTGCCTGGCCCTCGTCTGGTACAGTCCCCTCTGGGGCCTGATCTCCGTAATTGCCGGACTGCTGGTGGTCATCTTGACCAAATATCTGTGCTTCGGCGGCATTGCCATCCCGGTGGTCTTCACCATCCTGATGGCTTTTCAGAAGAACGTCCCCGCCGTGATCGTGGGCGTGATCCACATCCTGCTCTCCGTCTGGTGCAACCGCAAGTCCCTGCGGGGCATCAAGGACGGCACCACCAAAAAAGACTCCCCCTTTGCCAAACGGGGCAATAAGAAGAAAGAAGGAACCGACGAGCAATGATCATTGTAAGAAAGATCCAGATCCCGGGCCTGCCCACCCAGAAACCACGCCGGCTGTACATCTACCTGCCGAAGGAATACGAGGCACCTGAAAACGCCGAAAAGCGCTATCCCGTGCTCTACATGTACGACGGGCACAACGTCTTTTACGACAGCCACGCCACCTACGGCCGC
>JAGAEH010000189.1 GCA_017613225.1 Lachnospiraceae bacterium | reverse complement strand
TCGCCGTGCGTTACTGGGATCTGAGCATCCTGATCAACCGCGGCGTGGATCTGTCCGATGCGGCGGCGGTCGCAGCCAAACCCACGCTGTTCTCCGGCGGGACCGGCCTGCTGTTCATGCTGCTGGTGGCCCTGCCCATCGCCATCCTGATCGGCTGGCTCACCGGTTCGCTGTACAATAAGACCAAGGGACAGGAGATGATCACCTCCCTGATCGTCGGCTTCTTCGGCAATGGCGTCTATCAGTTCATCGTGCTGTTCGCCATCGGCGCCATCATTCCCGTCATGCTTGAGCATCCGATGATCCTCTACGACGGCGTCGGCGTCCGCATGAGCGTGGACATGGGCTCGGTGTCCTATTCGCTGGATAACATCTGGCAGGTGCCCTTCGCGCCCTTCATGGCGGTGGTATGCGGCCTGGTGCTGCTGTTCCTGCTGTGGAACCAGTTTGTGCGCAAATCCAAAGTGGAAGGCCGGAGCGTCAAGCTGAATCCGCTCAAGTTCGGCCTGTTTTCGCTGCTGAGCCTGGGCATCGGCATCTTCTTCCTGGTGCAGACTCTGAACAAGGGCGAGATGACCAAGGTCCGTGACGTGCCGGTCATGCTGGTGATCGTCATCGTCATCCTGGCGGTCTTCATCACCTGGCTGATGAGCACCAAGCTGGGCCAGGACTTCCGCTCCTGCGGCATGAACCAGACCATCGCCGAAGCCAACGGCATCAACGTGAACAGGACCCGTGTCATCGCGACCATCATGTCCACCGTGCTGGCGGCCTGGGGCATGATCTTCTACCTGCAGAACATGGGTACGCTGAACACCTACACGGCGCACAACAACATCGGCTATTTCTCCGTGGCTGCCATCCTGGTGGGCGGCGCTTCCGTCCGGAAGGCTACCATCGGCCAGGCCATCACGGGCTGCCTGCTGTTCCACGCCATGTTCATCTTAAGCCCCGAGATCGGCAAGGCCGTGTTCGGCCAGGCCGCGCTGGGCGAGTACTTCCGTACCTTCATGGTCTACGGCGTCATCGGCCTGTCGCTGGGCCTGTACGTCTGGCGCGCCAACAAGCGCAACCAGCTGGTGCTGCCGAAGGCGGAGAACATGAAAGAAGATATCAAAGAACTGACCAAGGGCGGGCTCAGATAAGTCCGCAGAAAAAAGGGCCCGCAAGGGACCCGGTCACGGGGACGCCGCAAAGGCGTCCCCTTTTTGCGGAGGTGAAACGGGGACGGTTCTCTTTTCGCATGCGCGGGAGAAGCCGGGACATCCGTTACAGCTTGCGCCTGGATCGCTGCAGTTGTAAAATATAAAGCGCCAAAACCCCCAAAGATTGGAGAAGAGGCCGAAGATAAAGGAGAGATCATGTACAGAGCGGATGAAGGCCTGGCGTACATGCTGCGCTACGAAAACATAGCCTGGTTCGAGGACGGCTGCGTGCGGATCCTGGACCGGCGCGTCTATCCCACGGAGGTGCGCTTTGAAATCTGCCGCACCTACGGCGAGGTGGCGAAAGCCATCAAGGACATGGTGACCCAAAGCGCTGGCCCTTATACCGCGGCGGCCATGGGCATGGCCCTGGCGGCCTGGGAGTGCCGCGGCAGGCCGGAGGCGGAGCAGCGGTCTTTCCTGGAGCACGCGGCGGACGTGATCGCCCATGCCAGACCCACCACGGCCAAGCGGATGGAGCAGATCACCGGCGGCGCCCTGAAGGCGGCGGATGAGGCGCTGGCATCCGGCGGGGACGTGCCCCGGGCTATCGTGGATTACACCATCCGTATCAACAATGAGCGCTACGACAAGATCGGCAAGATCGCGAAACTGCTGGTGGACACCTTCCCGGACAACGGCACGGTGATGACCCAGTGCTTTGCGGAGACCATCGTGGGGCAGATGCTGAAAGAGTGCAGGCTGCGGAACAAGACCATCCGCCTGTTCTGTCCGGAGACCCGGCCCTTCTTCCAGGGGGCGCGGCTGACCGCCACCGTCTGCCACGAGATGGGCTTTGACACGACGGTCATCACGGACAACATGCCGGCCTTCGTGATGCAGCAGGAAAAGGTGGACGTCTTCACCTCCGCCGCGGACGTGATCTGTCTGGACGGCCACGTGGTGAACAAGGTGGGGACTTTCCAGATCGCCATCTGCGCGGACCGGCTGGGGGTGCCCTACTATGTGACCGGCGCGCCGGACTTCCATCATCCCGGCATCGACAGCGTGCGCATCGAGCTGCGGGATCCGGAGGAGGTGCTCTATGCCCGGGGCGTGCGCACCGCGGTGCAGGGGGTAAAAGGATATTACCCGGCCTTCGACATCACCCCGCCGGAACTGGTGAAGGGCGTGGTGACGGACCGGGGCATTTACCTGCCCAAGGACCTGTTCCACTACTACGACGGCATCGAACCCAACGACGGGCCGGTGGTGTAGGAACAGCCGCCCGGAGAAATAGCGGCCGCTATTTCGTCAATACTTCCCTTTATTACAGGGGAAAAAGAGTTAAACTGTCTTTAGTGAAAGCAGAAAGAAATACCGGCAGCCGCTGTACGTGAAAGAGTGAGTGAGTGAAAAAGCGGCAGCGGCTGCAGGAAAAAGAAAGGGCAGGAGGTGATCGGAATGGATGAGAAACAACAGATCATCGCAGCCGGAAAGCGGCTGATCCACGAGGGTTATACCACCCACACCTGGGGCAACATCAGCCTTCGCGGCGCGGACGGGCGGATCTACCTCACGCCCAGCAGCATGGACTACGATCTGATCACAAAAGAGGACGTGGCGGTGCTGGACCTGGAGGGGAATCTTCTGGAGGGGGCGCGAAAGCCCAGCATCGAGAAAGACCTGCACCTGGAGATCTACCGCAGGAGGCCGGAGGCAGGAGCCATCGTGCATACTCATCCCATGGAATCCCTGGCCTTCGCCTGCATGGGGGAGGAGATCCCGCTGATCACCGACGCGGCGGTGATGACCCTCCGTGATACGGTGCGGACGGCGCCTTACGGTCTGCCGGGTTCGAAGGAGCTGGCGGCAAACTGCGCGGACACGCTGGGAAACGAGGCCATGGCGGTGCTGCTGGCAAACCATGGCGCGGTCTGCCTGGGAGCGGACCTGGAGGCGGCTTTCAAAACCGCAAAAGTGCTGGAACTGACGGCGGAACTGTGCCGGAAGATCCGGTCCATGGGCGCGGAGCCCGAACCACTGCCCGAAAAGGTGCAAAAAGCGCTGTTATCGATGTAAAAAAGGGCGTTTTGCTTGACAAAGAAAAGTAAAAAACATTATAATTTTTATTAACTTTAATCACAGGAGGATCCAAAATGTCTGAAGAGAAAGATATTGCAACCATAGAGCTTGAACTGCCCACCGCTGCCCCCGTTCTGGAGGAGTTTTCCGCAGCGGCATCCAACACCGCGGCCGCGGCCACCGCGACTCAGGCCGTACAGGACATCGTCCTGGATTTCGGTCCCGCCAAGGAAGAGGAGGCCAAGGCCGAAGAGGTCCAGGCGGCTTACATGGAGGACGTCAACCTGACGCCGGAAGAGCAGAAGATCGTGGATGATTTCGCCGAGAAGATCGACATCCAGGATTCCAACGTGGTGCTGCAGTACGGTGCGTCTGCCCA
The DNA here is from genome assembly GCA_017613225.1 of Lachnospiraceae bacterium. Taxonomy (GTDB): domain Bacteria; phylum Bacillota; class Clostridia; order Lachnospirales; family Lachnospiraceae; genus UBA3774. Next base: position 5,199 of record JAGAEH010000189.1, on the reverse strand, counting down.
GAAGAAGATCGCGAACTTCTCCGATGACGCGCTGAAAGGCGTCAAGACCAAGGATCTGGGCGAAGTCGGCGGCATGATCACCAACCTGGTGACGGAGCTGAAGGGCTTCGACACGGATGAGGAGAGCGGCGGCTTCCTGGGCTTCTTCAAGAAGAAAGCCAACAGCATCACCAAGCTGAAAGCGAAATACGACAGCGCCGAAAGCAACGTGGACAAGATCACCGGCGCACTGGAAGGCCATCAGACCACGCTGCAGAAAGACATCGTCATGCTGGACAAGATGTACGAGAACAACCTGGTGTATTTCAAGGAACTGACCATGTACATCATCGCCGGCAAGAAGAAACTGGCCAAGGAGCGGGCCACCACGCTGGTGGAGCTGCAGAAGAAGGCCGAGGCGACCGGTCTTGCGGAAGACGCTCAGGCTGCCAACGACTATGCCGCTCTGTGCGACCGCTTTGAAAAGAAGCTGCACGACCTGGAGATCACCCGCACCATCAGCATCCAGATGGCGCCTCAGATCCGCCTGGTACAGAACTCCGATACACTGATGGTGGAAAAGATCCAGTCCACCATCAACAACACCATTCCGCTGTGGAAGAACCAGATGGTCCTGGCCCTCGGCATGGCCCATTCCCAGCAGGCGATGGAAGCCCAGCATCAGGTGAACGAGCTGACCAACGAGCTGATCAAGAAGAACGCCGAGAAGCTGAAGACCGGCACCATCGAGATCGCCAAGGAGAGCGAGCGCAGCGTTGTGGACATCGAGACCGTACGCTACAGCAACGAGCAGCTGATCACGGCGCTGGATGAAGTCGTCAGGATCCAGGAGGAAGGCAGGATCAAACGCCGCGAGGCCGAGGCGGAACTGGGTCAGATCGAGGCGACTCTCAAGAAGAAACTGCTGGACATCCGTCACTGACAGATTAGGAGATCAAGATGAAAAAGAAGCAAGGGGGCGGCTTTATCGGCTTTTTAGCCCTTCTGGTAGCCATCTTCGCCATAGTAAAAATAGGCGCGGCCATCATCAAGTGGGCCTTTGCGTTTTCACTCATAGCGGTGATCGCGGTGGTGATCGCAGTGCTCGTGCTGGCGATGAAGTCCGCCAATAAGAAGGATCCCAACGTGGAGATGAGCGACAACCAGAACCCGGCCATGAAGCGGCGGCCTGCCAATAACAACGGCCCGACCATCGTGCCGCCGGCGGGTACCGAGGAGCCTGCTGATCCCGCGGCCCCGAAGCTGACGGTGGAGCAGGAGAACATCCTGTCCAAGGGACGCACCAACCTGCTGGAACTGCGCAAGATCATCACCAAGATCAAAGATCCCGAGATCCATCAGATGAGCAACGAGATCTGCGACGTCAATGAAAAGATCCTGAAGACCCTGCGCGAGAAACCGGATAAGATCCCGCAGGTGAGGCAGTTCCTGAACTACTACCTTCCCACCCTGGGCGAGATCCTGGTCAAGTACGAGCGCATCGAAAGAAGCGGCGTCCCTGCCCAGAAGTCTGAAGAAAAGGTGGAGAAGTACCTGGTCGACATCAAGAAGGCGATGGAGAAGCAGTACGAGAATCTGTACGATGACGATAAGCTGGATCTGTCGGTGGAGATGGAGGCCATGACCATGGCGGCCAAGAGCGACGGACTGATCTCCGACGAGAATTACAAGATCGAACAAGGGGATCAGGAGATCACGCTGACGCTGTAACTGAATCGAAACAATTTTCACTTTTTGAGTCCGGAACGTAATGTTGCGGACTCTATTCACATAAGGGGAAGAAAAGGCCCGGAATACGGGGCATGCTGAGCGGGAGAGCGCTTCCCGCGGGAGGTCCTTTGATATGAAATACAAAAGATGGATGATCCTTCTGGCGGCGGTTCTGATACTGTCCGCCTGCTCCTCCGTGAAACCTCCGGCAACGGATGCCCCTTCCCGGAGCGGAGAGACACTGCCCAACAAGCCCGCGGAGACCCAGACTTCCGGCGTGCCCATGAGCAGCAGAGCGGCAGAGACCCGGCCTTCGGCGGAGGTCCCGGAGACTTCACCGGTACAGACGGAGCCTGAGAGTTCCGAGATCCGGCCGGCTGTTCCCGAGAGCAGCGAAGCGGAGACTTCCGCGGAGCCTGAGACCCGGGAGGAAGCCTTTGTCATGCCGGATTTCTACACCGGGAAGATCTACCGGGTCGGCAAGTATTGGTACGGCGATGACGAAGGCAACGACTACGTGATGGACCCGGAGGGCCATCTGCTGGACTATGAAAAGATACCGACGCCCATCCTGGACGAGCTGTCCGGGGAAGTGAAGTTCTACAGCCGGACGGAGTACACCAGGATCGGAGAAGGGGAAGAGGACGTCAAGGTCAGTTCCACCCTGTACGACACGGAAGGAAACATTCTGGAGGCGGACGTCCCCTTCCTGTATAACCGTGCCTGCGGCAGCTGCGTGGTGCGCCTGGATTCCCGGGCCGCCCTGATGTGGGAAGGCCAGTTCAACGGTTACAGCGGGGACCTGTATGATCCCTACGCGCGCAAGGTGGTGCGGGAAGGCGTCTGCAATGTGACCAGGCTGACGGAAAACAGCGCCCTGGCAACGGACTCCCAGGGGGTCCTCCTGGGCGTGGTCGATGCAGACGGGGCAGTGCTGGCGGGCTTTCCGATGGACGCCGGCCCATTCAAGTATCCCTACGTTTACGGGAACGGCTTTGTGCTGACTTACACGGAAGACGAGGACGATCTGACCAGCATCATACTGAACAGCAGGCTGGAATACGTGGACTACGCGGACGAAAACGAGAGCTACCGCGTCTTCAACTGCGGTGAGCGCGGCTATGTGCTGGCCAAGAGGCTGGAAGACGGCGGGACCTGGATCCTGGATCTGGACAAATGGGAGGTCCTGCTTACGACGGAGTATTCTGTCGAGAGAATGGATGGGGAGAGGATCATCTGCGAGAAAGATGACCAATACTGGCTCCTTGACTGGAACGGAAACAAGCTGGCCGGACCCTACGACGACCTCCAACCCGCCCGCGAGACGGAGGACGACCCCCTTGAGGGACTGATCGGCAAAGAAGGAACAACGGTCTGCCGGATGGACCTGGACGGGAATGTCCTGAACAAGCTGGACATCCCGCGGCTGTCCTACATCAGCGTGTACGACGGCATCGTCTACTGCAGCACCGATGAATATGACAGCGAGACCGGTTACTACGGCTATGGGATGGTGATCCTGAACTACGAACTGCGGCAGTTCATTCCGTCGGACTATACCAGCATCGGCCGCGTGGCGCCGGGCATCTACGCCTGCCCCATCGGCACGCCTCAGGGCGAGAGCCGGGTGAACCTGTTCAACGCGGAGGGAGAGATGATCTTTTCCGGCGCCATGAGCGTAGGACAGGGCGACGAGCACGCGATCCCCGTGCTCAAGGGCTTCAGTGTGGGACTGATCGATCTGCAGGGCAACTGGATCGCGAAGAACAACCGGTACGAGCAGGAACCCGGCGACTAAAGAAGACAGGGGGATGGCTCGTCATCATTTGAGAATGAAGATATGGAATGAAATGAAGCGGTATCTTGCCGCCATTCTGATACTGGCTTTACTGCTGGGGCTTTCCGCCTGCAGTGCCGCGGGGGCGGAAGAGTCCCCGGCCTCCTCTTTGGAAATGTCACAGCCGGGCGGGGAAGCGCAGACCGCCGAAACGGAGAAGGAAACGGCGTCCGCCGAAGGACCCGCGGAGTCTTCTTCCGGGGAAACCGAGTCCGCAAGCGAAGGCGAAACGCCGGCGGAACCCGGCATCGACTGGGATGCCATCGAATGCCAGCCGGCGGAATACGAACTGGGAGACTGGGATGACGCGGACAAGGTCTATTTCGGCCCCAACGGCGAGCGAGTAACTATTCCCGCCCGCCCGGTAAAGGACGTTTTTACCGGCGAAGCGCGCTACTACCTGGTCTCCTATGCCAGCATTGCCCGGCTGGTCGGCAGGGTGGCTGAGGAGGACCTCTACCAGCTGCTGTTCGATGCCCGGGGAAATCTTCTGGAGACAAAACTGCAGGGGCCTGTTGAATGCGCCGCGGGAGACTATCTGGTCCGGCGGTATTTCCAGGATGGGAACGCCGACTGCGGCCTGTGGGACCCGGAACAGGGCAGATACGCGGCAGACGACATCGGAATGCTGGCGCGGATCGATGAGGATACCGCGCTGGTGATCGACGGAAGCGGCATTATCCGCGGAACGATGGACCGGGAGACGCTGTCGGTGAGCCGGGCGGACCTGGACGCGGATCTGAGCCTGCAGGAAGTGAGGGCCGGCCTGATCTTTGCCCTGGAGTGGGACAGCGACGGGGAACCGCCGCTGGTCGTGCTGGATGAGTCGCTGAAGCCGGTGTACCGGTCCGACCAGGACGGATACTATCAGCCGGACCTGATCTATGACTTTGGCGGGGACGGAAAGGTGTTCTGCGTCAGCGACCGGCTGTATGGGCGCATCCTGCGGGTAAAGGACGGCGAAGCGGAGGTCATCTTCGAATATCAGAACGGGGGCATGATGAACCTTTTCCTGATACACTGCGACCGGTACCGTCTGGTGATCCGGGAAGAGGGAAGTTCGTACCTCTGCGACTATTCGGGGGAAAAGCTCACCGAGGCCTATGACAGCATGGGCTGCCTGGTGCCGGAAGACGGCAGCGGCAGCGGCCGTTTCGCGGCGGTGACGGAAAAGACGATCTACGTCCTGGACGCGGACGGAAAGGTTCTGGATCAGAGGGAGATCCCCGGTCTGATGGAAGTCAGCTATGAGGGAGGGGCCATCGTCTATGTGACCAGGAATGAAAGCGATCCGGGCGGCAGCTACTGCGGGTCCAACTACGTGACGGGCTTGATGGACGGCTTCTTCAGTGATATGATCGTCCCGGTCAAGGCGGCCTACATTTCGACCATGCTGATCGGAGCCGGACCGGACTATGTCTGGATCGTGGCCAAAGAGGCAAAAGGCGGAAGGCAGTATGACGTATACGACAGCGCATTGAGACCCATCGCTCTTGGCGCGTCCCTGGTGGGCACCGTCACGGAGCGCGGCATTGCCTTGCAGAAAGGCTTCTCCCGGGGCGTGATGGGCTTTGACGGGAAGTGGATCACCGAATACTCGATCTACGAAGACGAGTGGCGCGACTGAACACACAGGGACGGTCCTTTTGTGT
>JAGAEH010000188.1 GCA_017613225.1 Lachnospiraceae bacterium | reverse complement strand
TCTTTTCGATGGCGCCGGGGAAGCCCACGTCAAAGCCCGCGCTGACGTCGGAGGAAAGCATGCAGGAATTGGCGAAGCAGCGGCGCAGGTTCAGGTCGGAAAACTCACCGGCCAGCTCCATGATCTCCGCCACGGCGTTCTCAAAGAAGCGGGAGTGCATGCCGGAAAGGCCGTTGCTTCCCACTTCTTCCTTGTCTGTCAGCAGGCATACGGCGGTCTTGGCGGTGGTCTCCGTGTCCAGCAGGGCGCGCAGGGAGGTGTAGCCGCAGATGCGGTCGTCCTGGCCGTAGCACAGCACCATGCTGCGGTCCAGACCCATGTCGCGGGCAGGGCCGGCGGGGACTACTTCCAGTTCCGCGGAGAGGAAATCCTCTTCCTCAAACTTGTATTCGCTCTTTAAGATCTTCAGGATATTGGCTTTGACCAGATCCTTCTGCTTCTCGTCCTTTGTCTTTAAAGGCTCGCTGCCGATGATCACGTCCAGCGCCTCGCCTTCGATCACTTCGGAAGCCTTCTTGCTCATCTGGTCCTTGCCCAGGTGGGGAAGGAGGTCGCTGATGCAAAAGACGGGATCGCTCTCCTTCTCGCCGATGCAGATGTTCAGCACCGTACTGTCCTTCTTCACCACTACGCCGTGGATCGCCAGGGGCATGGCCACCCACTGGTACTTCTTGACGCCGCCGTAATAGTGGGTGTCCAGCAGAGCGTAATCCGTGTCCTCATAGAGGGGATTGGGCTTCAGGTCCAGCCTGGGGGAATCCACGTGGGCGCCCAGGATGTTCATGCCCGCGGCAATGGGCTCGGTGCCGATCATGAACAGGGCCAGCGCCTTGCCGATGCAGTTGGCATAGATCTTATCGCCGGTCTTGACCTTGATATTCTTCTTAACAAGCTCCTCCAGATTGCGGTATCCCTTTTCCTCCGCAAGTTTGATGGCCTCGGTGACCGATTCCCGCTCCGTCTTGGCGGCGGTCATGTACACCTTGTAATCCTCGGAAAGAGCCAGTACTTTTTTCTTCTCCGCTGCCGAATAGGACAGCCATGCGTTTTTGCGTTCCATTGATCTTCATCCTCCTGATGATACTGCGTTTCTAATGAAAGGGGACACACCTTTGTGTGTCCCGTTCTGTCTTATACTCTGGACATGTACTCTTCCGTTCGGGTGTCTATCCTTAGAACATCTCCGATGTTTACGAACAGCGGTACCATGACCTGCGCGCCGGTCTCCACGATGGCGGGTTTGGTGGCGCCCTGAGCGGTATTGCCGGCAAAACCGGGCTCGGTCTCAATGACTTCCAGCTCTACGAACAGCGGAGGCTCAACGGCGAAAGCCTTGCCTTCGTGGGATACGACCTTGACAAGCTCGTTTTCCTTGACGAACTTCAGCGCGCCGCCAATGATGTCCTTGCTTAACGCGATCTGGTCATAAGTTTCGCAGTCCATGAAATAATAAAGGTCACCGTCGTTGTACAGATACTGCATGTCCTTGCGGTCGATCCTGGCCTCGTCGAATTTTTCCGTGGGGCGGAAGGTCTTTTCCGCAATTCCTCCCTGTATGACGTTCCTCAGCTTCGTCCTGACGAAAGCAGCTCCCTTGCCGGGTTTGACGTGCTGGAATTCAATGACCTGATAGACGACACCTTCAACATTGATCGTCATGCCGTTTCTGAAATCACCTGCGCTTACCATATAGGATGATCCTCCTTTTGTTATAAAACATACAAACTTTATTTTAATTTATCACGCGTTATCTTTCAAGCCTTATTTTAAGCGGCTTCCGATTTTTCGGAGCGCGTTGATCCTTTTGATCACCGGCTTCTCAAAGAAGCGCTTGATCTTCACCTGCCTGCGCTCTTCGGGGTCGATCACGTCGGTCAGGATGCTGTAGACGCCGGCGTTGTTGGCCGCCAGTATGTCCGTGTAGATCTGGTCCCCGATGAAAAGCGTGGTCTTTTCGTCCGTCTCCATGATCTGCATGGCCTTCTGAATGCCTTTGGGAGAAGGCTTCCTGGCCTTGTAGACGTAGGGGGACTTGACCTTTTTCGCGAAGGCACGCACCCGGTCGCGGCTGCTGTTGGAGACGATGCAGGTCTTGAAGCCGATCTTCTTTAATCCTTTGATCAGCTTCCTGGCCTTGTGGTCCGCAGGCGCGTTATCCTTTACAAGGGTGTTGTCGATGTCCACGATGATGCCGCGGAACCCCCTGTCGTAATAGGCCTGATAGTCCAGCCCGTAGACGGACTTGATGACTTTTTTAGGGAAGAGCCTGCTTTGAGGCTTACTTTTTGCCTGTAACATTGTTTTTCTTCTTCGCGATCTTCTCGATCTCGTGCAGGAAGGTGTCCACGTCCTTGAACTCGCGGTAGACGGACGCAAAGCGCACATAGGCCACGTCGTCCACTTCCCGCAGCGCTTCCATCACCATCTCGCCGATCTCGGCGCTGGAGATCTCCCGCTCGTCCCTGGCGTAGATCTGGCTTTCCAGATTGTCCACGATGGCGCTGATCTGAGTGACGGAGATGGGCCGCTTGTGGCAGGCGCGGATGATGCCGCCTTCCAGCTTGGCGCGGTCGTAGGGCTCACGGATGTCGCTCTTCTTGACCACCATCAGGGGGACGGTCTCGATCTTTTCATAGGTGGTAAAACGCTTGCCGCAGCTCTCGCAGACTCTTCTTCTGCGGATGGAACTGTTGTTGGTGTGCCTGGTGTCGATGACTTCCGAATCTTTGCCGCCGCAAAACGGACACTTCATGTTGGGCCTCCTTTATGTTAATTCCTGCCGAACTCGGAAAGCTCCAGCCCGGGATTTCTCTCCAGTACCATGCCGACGCTCCAGCTGTTGATGAAAAGCAGCAGGGGCCGGTTCTTCAGATCGCGGATCAGTTTCATGTCGGAGGTGCCGGTCAGCTTGTCCGGCGCCTTTTCGCTCTTTTCGATCCAGCGTATGTATTCATAGGGAAGCTGCTCCAGATGCGCTTCCACGTTGTACTCATTGTTCAGGCGGTACATCAGAACGTCAAACTGCAGTACGCCCACCACGCCCACGATGATCTCTTCCAAGCCGGTGTTATACTCCTGGAAGATCTGGATGGCGCCTTCCTGGGCGATCTGGCTGATGCCCTTGATGAACTGCTTCCGCTTCATGGTGTCCACCTGGCGGACCCTGGCGAAATGCTCCGGCGCGAAGGTGGGGATGCCCTCGTAGGAGAACTTCCTGGTCTTCTCGCAGATGGTGTCGCCGATGGCGAAGATCCCCGGATCGAAGACGCCGATGATGTCTCCGGCGTAGGCCTCCTCCACGATGGTGCGGCTCTCGGCCATCATCTGGGTGGACTGGTTCAGGCGGATCACCCGGTTCTCCCGCACGTGCATGACTTCCATGCCGGCGGTGTATTTTCCGGAGCAGATGCGCATGAAGGCGATGCGGTCCCGGTGGGCCTTGTTCATGTTGGCCTGGATCTTGAACACGAAGGCGGAAAAGCCTTCTTCTACGGGATCGATCAGGCCGGCGTCGGACATGCGGGGCTCGGGCGGCGTGGTCATCTTCAGGAAATGTTCCAGGAAGGTCTCCACGCCGAAGTTGGTCAGGGCGGAACCGAAAAACACCGGGCTCAGTTCGCCGTGCAGCACCATGTCCATGTCCAGCTCGTGTCCCGCGCCGTCCAGGATCTCGATCTCGTCCCGCAGCTGGTCCAGGAAATCCCTGCCGATCTTCTTCTCCGTTTCCGGATCATCCGGATCCAAAGAGGATGTGGCGATCTCGTGCTGGCCCGCGCCTTCCGCCACGAAAGTGGTGATGCACTTTTTGTCCCGCTCGTAGATGCCCTTGAAATTCTTGCCGGAGCCCAGGGGCCAGTTGATGGGGCAGGTCTCGATGCCCAGCACATGTTCGATGTCGTCCATCAGGTCGAAGGGGTCCTTGGCGTCCCGGTCCAGCTTGTTGATAAAGGTGAAGATCGGGATGTGGCGCAGCATGCAGACCTTGAACAGCTTGATGGTCTGGGCCTCCACGCCCTTGGAGGCGTCGATCACCATGACGGCGGAGTCGGCGGCCATCAGCGTGCGGTAGGTGTCCTCCGAAAAGTCCTGGTGGCCGGGGGTGTCCAATATGTTGATGCAATAGCCTTCGTAGCTGAACTGCAGGACGGAGGATGTAACGGAGATACCTCTCTCCTTCTCGATCTCCATCCAGTCGGACACGGCGTGTCGCTGTGTCTTTTTGCCTTTCACGGAGCCGGCCAGGTTGATGGCGCCTCCGTAAAGCAGAAACTTCTCTGTCAGCGTGGTCTTGCCGGCGTCGGGATGCGAAATGATCGCAAAGGTGCGCCGTTTAACGATTTCCTCTGAAAGATTGCTCACATTATCTCCAATTATAAGGTCATTAGTATGAATAGATTAGCACAATCATCGCAAAAGCGCAACAAGCAGTGTTTTGAAACCTTCCGCATCCTCTACATATGGGTTCACGGGGATCTCGGTGCCGCTTTTCAGCACGATCACATACTGCTTTTTGTTCCTTCTGCCGCTGAAGCGCTCCGTCACGGTGCTGATGGCGGAATAGTCGATCAGCCGGAGGAACCGTCCCTTCGAAATGCGCAGGCAGTCCCCGCAGAGTTCGTAGCGGATGAAATCTTTGAAGAACCACGCGCAGGCGCAGAAGATCATGGAAAAGAACAACCCGGTGGCAATGATCATGTAGAAGGAGGAACGTCTGGTGATGACAGGCTTGTCCTTTACAAGCAGCATCGTATAGAGAAATGCGTAGGCGACGCACAAAAAGAGAAACGCAAGGGCTGTTAAAAGCACCATGCGTTCGTATCTCTTTCCGGCTCTGAAAACTTTGTCATTCATCATTGTGTCTCTGGCCGGCACGCTTTTTGAGCACTTTCCGCAGTTTGATCAGAAGGGTCTCACGCTTTTCGGGGGGCAGACCGTCCTCCGGATCTTCCGCAGATTCCGGGATCATCTGGGAGAAATAGACCGGTTCCTTTGTAGCCGGTTCGATATAGGCGATCTCCTTGTAATCGTCGGTATCGCTGACCAGCCCTCTCTTTTTCAGGCGGGTCTCGGTATTGGTCTTGATCCAGGCATAGATGATGGCCATGAACGGGACCGCCAGCAGCATGCCGATGACGCCGAAGAAATATCCGCCCACCACCAGGGAGACCAGCACCCAGAAGCCGTTCAGCCCGGTAATGTGTCCCAGAATCCTGGGCTGCAGGATGTTGCCGTCCAGCTGCTGCAGCACGATGATGATGATCAGGAAAGTCAGGCTCTTGATGGGATCCACCATCAGAATGATCAGAGCGCTGGGGATGGCGCCGATGAAAGGCCCGAAGAAGGGGATCATGTTCGTCACGCCCACCAGCACGCTGACCAGTTCCTTGTAGGGGATCCTGAAGATCGCGCACATGATGTAGCAGGAAATGCCGATGACCAGCGAATCGATGATCTTGCCGCCGATGAAGCCGATGAAAATGTGGTTGGAGGCCCTCAGCTTCTGCAGGAAGCGGGTGACCCAGCCCGTCCGAAGATGGGCATAGAGGAATTTCTTGGCCTGGGCGCAGAACTTTTCCTTGTTCATCATCACATAGACCGACACCACGAAGCCCACGATGAGATTCACCAGCTCCCGGGCCACGCCGTAAAGGCTGGTGAAGAGCTGCGTGACAATGTTGCGCAGCTGGTTGACGGACTCGGTGCTGAAGACGCCGGTGATGCTGTCCTTCAGGCTGTCGAAGATGGACAGGGCGTTCTTCTGAATATCGGAGCCTTCCGTAAACATGCCGGCAACGGTCTTGCGGGCCGAAGCCAGGTAAGAAGGCAGGTTCCCCACCAGGGTGATGATGCTCTCATAGAGCTTGGGAAGCACCATCCAGAGCAGCAGGGCCAGGACGATGACGACGATCAGCATGGTCAGGGTGACGGCAAGAGCCCTTGTAAAACCTTTCACTTTTTCGGGTTTTTTCTTGAAGATGCCCTCTCCCCATTCGGTGAAGATAGGAAACTCCATGAGCTTCACCAGCGGGTTCAGCAGATAGGCCAGAACGATGCCGTAGATGACCGCCCTAAAGGCGCCCAGTACGTAGGAGATCCCGGAAAAGATGGACGCGAGATTGGTCAGCACAAGGTAGATCACCAGGACGCCCAGGATCACCGCGAAAGCTGTCAATCCCCAATATAGATATTTACGATCCCATTTAAACTGCAAAGCTAACTCCTTATTCTGCGGCCGTAGTGGTCACAGCCTCTTCCCTGAGCCTTTCCAGCCGGGTCTGCACGTCCGACTTGAAAGTTTCCCAGGCGTCTTCATGTTCCACGAAATATAAGGGGCAAAGCTTGCCCGTAACGTCATAGTGGCGGATCACGTTGTCCGATTCCAGACCGAAATGATTGCAGAGCCAGGCGGTGAGTTCCACCAGGGAATCGTAGGTCACGGCGTTGAACTTGCCGGTCTCGTCCGGATGACAGGTCTCGATGGAGATGGTGTCGCTGTTCCGGTTGTTGGAGGCGTAGGCGATCTCGTTGATGGGCACGCAGGCGATGATCTCCCCTTCCAGCCCTACGATGAAATTGCTGCTGGCATAGGTGGCGCCTTCCCCGGACTGTTTGGACAGCCCGTCAAAGTAATTACGGTTGGCCGCCGCGGAGGTACCGGGATTGCCGATGTAGTGGATCACGATGGCGTTGACCTTCTCCAGCGGGATCTTGGGCCTGGAATACTGATTGACTGTGATGTAGTCCTCGGTCACATAGTCGGGGAGGTCGTAGAGCGACCTGTATTCTTCCGGTTTGTCGCAGGTCAGAAGCAGTACCATGATCACCGCGGCGATCACGAAAAGCCCCGCCGCCGCGAAGATCTTGATCTTCTTCTCCTTTGCCTGGAGTCTTTTAGATTTGTTGATCTTTATCCCTTTTGCCATTTATCTTCCTCAAATATCCTCGATCTGCCAGTCGATGGGTTCAATGCCATGCTCCTGCAGAAACTGGTTTGCCTTCGAAAAGTGCCTGCAGCCGAAAAAGCCGCGGCTTGCGGAAAGCGGGCTAGGATGCGGCGCCTTCAGCACCAGCTGCTTCGGATTGTTCAGCAGCACCGCTTTCTCTCCCGCCGGCCTTCCCCAGAGCATGTAGACTACCGGCCTGTCCTGGGCGGCGACGGCCTTAATGGCCGCGTCCGTGAACTCCTCCCAGCCGATCCCCCGGTGGGAATTGGCCCGGTGGGCCCGGACGGTCAGCACCGTGTTCAGCAGCAGCACGCCCTGTTCCGCCCATTTTACCAGATTTCCGTTGTTCGGTACAGTGCAGCCGAGGTCATCGTGCAATTCTTTATAAATATTTAAGAGTGAGGGCGGGATCTCCACGTCCTTCTGGACGGAGAAACTCAGCCCGTGGGCCTGCCCGTCGTTGTGATAGGGGTCCTGTCCCAGGATCACCACCTTCACCTTTCCGAGAGGCGTCAGTTCAAAGGCCTTCAGCACGTCGTTCTTGGCCGGGAAGACCTGGTAATTCGCGTATTCTTCATTGACCTTCTGATACAGGCTGCGGTAGTAGGGTTTCTTAAACTCCGCCGCTAGCGGCACCAGCCAGTCGTTCGCAATGGCACCCATTACGGAACCTCCGGAAAATACTTTTCATAGACCGCATAGATGCTGGCCGCGGCAGGGCCCTCATAGTCCGCGATCTCAATGGCGTTCCAGTTCGCCTCGTTCCAGATCAGAGGATGCCCTCCCAGGAAGCGGTTGATCTTTTCCTTATAGCCCTGGTCCACCATGTCCTGCAGGAGCTCCATGCGGCGCATCTCCGACGCGGCTTTGTCAAAGGAATCCACACAGTAAAAGATCACATAGGCATTGGAAAGCGTTACCACGGGGCTGTACTCGTCCGTAGCCAGGGCGAAGGCGGCTTTGGTCTCCGCGTTGGTCAAAGTCTCCCTGGAAGCGCTGTAGATGCCGGCTCCGGTATCGCTGTATTTCTCGGCGACCTTGGTGAACTCCTCCCCTTTTTCCAGCATGTTCAGGGCTTCGGCGGCCAGCGTCAGCTTCTGGTCCTTCTCCACGCCTTCCAGGCCCTCTGTGCTGATGCGGATCTCCTGAAGGCTGATCACCCGGGTCTCGTCCTCGCTCAAGTCCAGCTCCACCGAACCTGCCGTCTGACGGTAGATCTTTTTCGCCATCAGATACATGCGGAGGGCCTCCTCCGTATCCGCGGAAGAGACCTGGAGGATCCTGACGTCCTCGGCGTCCAGCTGGTCGAAGCAGGCGTTGGCGGCCTCCCGCAGGGTCTTCTCCTCTTCCGCGCTCAAGGTCAGGCCTTCATATTTGGCCAGGCAGAAGGATGTGAACATCAGCGCGATGTGGGTGCGGAAATTGTCCTTCAGCGTCTGTTCGAAGGTACGGCCCTGATACTCCACTTTCCAGATGCTGCTGCCGAATGCGGTCTCGTACTGCTGCTTCTGCGAAAGGGCAAAGATCTGAGCGATCTTAAGGGGAAGGGTCTCCTCTCCCACCTTCAGCAGGGCTTTGGACCCTCCTTCGGAGGATGCGGAAGACTCTTCCTGCGGTTCCGTCTCCTTGCTGTCCGCCGGCGCAGCGCAGCCGCAGAACAGGAGGCTCAGGATCATCAATATGGTCAGGCATCTCTTTGCCATGTAAACTCTCCCTCAGATGCAAGGATCTGCTTCATGACCGTCAGCACGCCGTCCTCCAGCATGGGAGGCGCGGTGTATTTCGCAAGTTTCTTCTTCGCCGCCACGGAGCCCGCCACGGCAAAGCTGTATTCGGCTTCCTCCAGCATGGAAGCGTCGTTCTCCTGATCGCCGAAGACAGCCGTGTCCTCCGGCCCGATGCCGTACCGTTCCTGGATCAGATGCAGGGCTACGCCCTTGCTGATGCCCGGTGCGGTGAAATCCACCCATTCATGGCCCGACACGAACGCCTGGACCTTTCCCTCGTATTTGGGGACTAGTCCCAGCGCGGGATGGGCAGACTTCGGGTCGTGATAGACGCCGATGTGATAGATGGGCGGCAGGTTGTCATAACCGTCAAACAGCTGCCGGTTGAAGCGGTAGCTGTCCATGTAGGCCATGAAATGGTCGGAAGCCGTGTCAAAGTAGACGAACCGGTCGCGGGAAGCCATGGCGAAATCACAGCCCGGAAGCTTCTGAATGTCCGCCACCAGCTCGGGGAGCACGTCCAGGGGCATCTCCATGGAGAAGATCTGGTCTTTCCCTTCGGAGACGCAGGCTCCGTCGTTGCTGATGTAGATCAGCTCATCTTCGATGGGGAAAAAGACCTTCCGGATGCTGTCCTCCTGACGGCCGCTGGCAATGGCCACCAGGATCCCCTTCGCCTTCAGCCTGAGGATCACGTCGTAGTACTCCGCATTGATGTCGCAGGTACCGTCCTTTACCAATGTTCCGTCTACGTCGCAGACCACCAGCCGGATCATTTCATGATCTCCAAGAACCGTTTGATGTTCTCCGCCCGGTCTCCCCGGAATACGGCAG
>JAGAEH010000187.1 GCA_017613225.1 Lachnospiraceae bacterium | reverse complement strand
TGGCAACCCGGGAAAAACAGATACCGGACGGTCTCCCTGTTTTTCAGAAAAACTTCCGCCTCGCCGTTGGAAAAGTCCATGTCTCGCAGCCAGTAATCGTGATAGGGCCAGGGCATGGTGCCCTTGGCCTGCATGGCCTTCATGCTGTCCGCGAAGAACTTGCCGAAATCGATGTGCTCCGGGCAGACTTCCCTGCAGACGCCGCACTGGTTGCAGGTGGAGATCAGCCTTGTGGCCATGGTGCCGTCCCGGGAAAGGGTGCCGGGGCGGATGGTCACATAGACCTCCTCGTAGATGCGGCGGGGCGTCTTGTCGAAGTAGCGCATCAGGTCGCAGCTGCGCATGCAGGCGTCACAGGCGCACTTTAAGCAGCGCTCCGACTCGGCCGCCGCCTCTTCCGCCGTATAGCGGGCGCCGTCGGCCGGCAGGACCTTCTCTTTTCTTTCGTATCGCCGGGGATCCATCTTCAGTTTTGTCCCGCGGTGCTCCTCCGGCTGGTTCATCAGGCCGGTCTTGAAATACCGCTCCACCGCGTGGGAAGCCAGGAGGCCGTCCGCCAGGGCTTCCATGTGGGTACGTCCCCTCATGCGGCCGCCGAAAAAGACGCCGGGCCTTGTACTGGCAAAGGCTCCTTCGCCGTTGGACTCCAGGCCAAAGTCATTTCCTCCGGCGCCGGTGGCCACGTAGACCGCATCGAAACCGGCCAGGTCGTCCAGGTCCGTCACCTCATGGTTCAGGACCGATTCATATTTTTCATACTTGAACTGCAGGGCCACGTCCGCGTCGAAGACGGCGGGATCCATCTCCTCCCGCAGGGCGCCCCCCAGATGATCGCTCTTTTCAAAGATGGTCACCTGATACTTTTTATTGCACAGAAACAGCGCGCAGGCCAGTCCGCTGATGCCGCCCCCCACGATGGCGGCGCGGTTGGGCCGTTGGGGCAGGTTGTAGGCGTTGGGATCCTTTCTCGTCGCCAGGGCGTCCGTTGCCTGTTCCAGAAGGTGCAGGTCCACCGGCGCGTCGATGGCGTTCCGGACGCACCGGCCCATGCAGGGATGGTCGCAGGCAGCCGCCACGATGGCTGGAAAGCCCACCGTGTTGTGAAAAGTGCGGTGGGCGGCGTTGAAGCGCCCCTTCGCCCACTTTTTCTGGAGGTCCAGGACGTCCAGGTTGAAGGGACAGGCCGCCGCGCAGCCGGGGATCTCGTTCTGATAACACTTCTCTTTCAGAAGCTGTTCAAAATCTTCCAGATAGGCCATAACTATCCTCTCCGCTTATTCTTTTACGGAATAAGTTTACCATAGGATCGTGAAAAATGCGAGGAGAACCCTGTAAAAACCGCCGCCCCTTTCGGAGCGGCGGCAGTCTTTTCTTCGCGGGTCTTCCCCGCTGCCAAAGTCCTTATTAGAACGGTCTCTCGGCGTCCGGATCGTCCAGGGATACGTAGAAGTTGTAGCTGTCGTATTCCTTCGGATCGTTCTTGATGGCCTCGAGTTCTTCGTACATGTCCGGACCAAGGTAGTACTTGGCGGGCGCGTAAGGCTCTTCGCCCTTCGCGATGGCATCCAGGCCGGCCTTGACCTTGGCGGGCAGGGCAGGCATCTCGTGGATGCGCACGCCGCAGGCGTCGTAGATGGCGTTCAGCACCGCGCAGTGGCCGGAAGCCTGGAAGGCCTCGGAGGAGCCGGAGCAGCCGAAGGGGCCGTCTTCGATGGTGACGGGCAGGTGGATCACGGTGATGTCATCCGGGATGTCCTTGATGAAGCCGATACCGGCGCCAACCATGTTGCCGTGCTTCTTGACGTCCTGATAATCTTCCTTCAGGGCAAAGCCGATGCCGTGGGCGATGCCGGAATAGGCCTGGCCGTTGACAGCGTCGATGTTGCCGATGGTGCCGATCATGTCCACGCAGGTGAAGCCGATGCAGGTGGTCTGGCCGGTCTTGGTGTCCACTTCCACTTCAGCCATGTTCAGGCAGTAGGTGAAGGCGGGAGTGGGATCGCCGATGCCGTTGTTCGGGTTCAGGCGGGTCAGGCCGGGCGTCGTGGTGGTCTCGTAACGGCCGCGGTACCTGGTAGGAATGCCTTCCTTGACCATCTCGTCGTAGGTGCGGTAGGTGCCGTCTTCCTTGCGCATGGCGTCAGCCAGCTTCTTGGCGGCGATGCGGGTGGCATGGCCGGTCATGTAGAAGGAACGGGAAGCGCCTGCCATGCCGGAGTCCGGGCAGAGGGCGGTGTCGTTCTGGATGGAGTGGATGTTCTCGGGAGTGGTGGTGATGCCCTGTTCGCGCAGCGCTTCCAGAGTGATCATCACGGTGCCCACCGTGCCGCCCTGGCCCATCTGGTGCCAGGTGTTGTAGTTGCGGAAACGGCCGTCGGGCAGCAGCTCCAGATCGGCTTCCGCGCTGTCGGCGGTACCCTCGGTGACGTTGAAGCCGCCCCAGGCAAGGCCTACGCCGCGGCGCTTTTCGGGAGTGTCTTCCTTCTTGGCGCGCTCCACAGCGGCATAGTACAGAGGCTTCATGGTATCCATCATCTTCTCCATGGGATACTGACGGAACGGATAGCTGTTGATATTGGTGTCGCCGGGACGGGCGATGTTCTTGTAGCGGAATTCAAAGGGATCCATGCCCAGCTTTTCGGCCATCATGTCCATCAGCGGCTCGGACAGGGTGTAGGCCTGAGGAGAACCGTAGGAACGATAGGCAGTGCCGAAGGCGTGGTTGACGTTGGCTACGCGCACCAGGCCGGCCACGTTGGGAACGTTGTAAGGCCAGAAGGTGAAGCGGGCGGGCTTGGTCATAACGTCGTCGCCGCCCCAGCTGTAGGCGCCGTGGTCCATGCCCACGTCGAACTCGGCGGCGATGATCCTGCCGTCCTTGTCGCAGGCCAGGCGGCCGTTGGAGTTGGACGGGCAGCGCTTGCCGGAGAAGTGCTGATGCTCTTCATAGCTCATGCTCATGGACACCGGATGCTTGGTGACCAGCGCGGCAGCCGCCACCAGGGCGATGTCGCCGGCGTTGGTGGACCAGCCGAAGCTGGCGCCCGTCGGGTTCATGATGATGCGGTATTTGTTCTTCGGAATGCCCAGGGATCCGCCGATACGTCCGATGGAGGAATAGGTGCACTGGGATTTGCAGTGGATCGTCATCACATCGTTGGCATCGAAGTAGGCCTGCGCCACGCAGCCCTCGATGGACAGGTGGGGCTCACGGGAAGAGAAGAAGCTGCCTTCCACAACGTAAGGGGCCTCGTCGATCATCTCGCGGACCTTCTCTGCGTCTTCCAGACCCACGCCCTTTAAGACGGGCTGTTCGCAGAAGATGTTGGGAGTGTCCTCATGGATGCGCATGGCATCGGGCATGACGGCTTCCAGATAGGTGGTGTATTCGGGCAGCTGCTCGTATTCCACGGTGACCTTCTTGGCGGCTTCCTTGGCGGTCAGGTCGTCATAGGCCACGACCAGAGCGACCACGTCGCCCCAGCGGAACAGCTTCTCGTCCTGGAGGATCTTGCGGGAAGGGGTCAGCACGGTGCTTCTCTCGTGGAACTGGCCTTCCGCCATGATATTGGTGCCGCCGGCCTCGATGATGTCCTTGGCCAGGATGACCTTGTAAACGCCTTCGACCTTCTCGGCTTCCTCGATGTTGACCTTCAGCAGCTTGGCATGATGGGCAACGCGGGGCTGCACGACACGGCAGTACAGGGTGCCGTCGGGCATCTTCAGAGCCTGGTCATCGCCGTAGTCGGCCAGACCGGTGACCTTTGCCAGACCGTCGGGACGGGGGATGGGCTTGCCCAGATACTTGCCGTCTTCCGGATTCTTGAACTTGATGTCTTCAATGGTGCACTCGCCGCGCACCACCTTGGCCGCCAGCATGACGGCGTCCACGATCTGCTTGTAACCGGTGCAGCGGCACAGGTTCTTGGTCTTCTGGAACCAGTCACGGACTTCTTCACGGGTGGGGTTGTTATTCTTCTGCAGCAGCGCGTAGGCGGAAACGATGAAACCGGGTACGCAGAAACCGCACTGAACGGCGCCTGCAGAGATCCATGCGACCTGCAGAGGATGCGGGTGCTGGGGCGTACCGATGCCCTCGATCGTGGTGATCTCGGAATAATCCTCGACCTTGTCGATCTTTCTGTTGCAGGAACGGACGACTTCTCCGTTCAGGATAACGGAACAGGAGCCGCATACACCGATGCCGCAGCCGACCTTCACGCCGGTCAGACCGATGCGGCGAAGGCAGTCAGACAACTTGTCGTGCTGGGGGTCACACATGAACGGTCTCTCAACGCCGTTGATGACCAGCACTTTCTTCTGTAACTTGACTTGCATAAATTCCTCCTTGGGTTCTTATTCGATTTTGTAATAATCCTTTACGTGCCAAAAAAGGGCTATGCGCCATAGCCTCAGCTTGAGTTTAATTGCCGGCAGGTTTTTTGTCAATTATTATCGTTTTCCCTTCATAATATATGGATTTCTGCACAATCGTGTCCAAACAAATGGTATGTATTTAAATACATAACGCTCTCTCAAGCCCGCTTTAGCCCTCCGGCTGTTTCCGAAAAGGAATCATTCTTCTTCCCGGCTTGCAAACGGCCCCGGCAAGTAATATTATTTTCTTACCACTAAGGGATCAAGGAAGATCAAAATGCGTAAATTTGCTGTTTTCAGCGGTTTTCTGGGGGCTGGCAAGACCACGGCGATGATCGCCGTGATCCGGCGTTATTCGGAGCTTTTCGGAAAAGCCGCCATGATATCCAACGACCTGGGCCGCGGCGTCACCCTGGCGGACCACCGGCAGGCGCTGCTCTCCCGCTGCGCGGCCTCCGAGATCACGGAGGAATGCATCTGCTTCGTACACGAACGGCTGGCAGAACGGCTGAACGCCTATTACGACAATGGTTTCGAACTGGTCCTCTCCGATATCCCCGGCTTCGGCGTCGGTGCGCTGGAGCACGTCTACCACGGGATGAACGCCGACTATCCGGGGCTGTACGATCCCGCGCCTTTCACCGTGCTGATCGAGCCCAGATCCGTGGCGGTCCTGCGGGGGGAGATCGAGGACGGCATGGCTCCGATCCTGGACGCCCAGTTAAAGGAGGCCGACCTGATCGTACTGAACAAGCGGGATCTGCTGAGCGATGAAGGCCTGGCAAAACAGACGGCCTGGCTGCAGGCCCGCTATCCGGAGGCCAAAGTCCTGGCCGTCAGCGCGCTGACCGGCGCCGGGATCGACGAGCTATGCCTCGCGTTAAAAGACGGGACAGCCTCCCTGCGCCACCCGGAGATCGACTATGAAGACGCCGGTCTGATCCGGGCCATGGACTCCCTGACCGAGTACTATCTCCAGTACCATGCCGTTGTCTGCTGCAACGATTTTGACGGCACGGCCTATCTTTTCGGCCTGGCCGAGGCCATCCGGCAGGGGATCGCCGCTGCGGGCGGCGCCTCTCCCCACTTCAAACTGCTGGCCTGGAGTCCGGAGGGGGACTGGGGCAAAGCGGACCTTCTGGGGACGGACCGCCCCATCCAGGTGACCCGCGCCTTCGCGCGGCCATGCACCCAGATCGCCGTGCTGCTGAACACCAGCGCCCGCTGCCCCGCAAAAGAGCTGGAAGCTTTGGTGGAAAGTGCCGTATTTACAGTGTCCGACAGATATCAGCTGGAGCTGACGATCCACAAAAAGGATTGTTTCAATCTGGGAGAATAGAGATAATGCCTGAGCTTTTCCGCAAAACCAGATCCGTCTGTCCCTTCTGCCTGAAGAATCTTCCGGCAGCGCTTTGGCGCGGGGAAGACGGCAGCGTCATTCTGGAAAAGACCTGCCCGGAGCACGGGAACTTCCGCGTTCCGGTCTGGGCGGGCCGGATGGACTTTGATGCCTGGATCCGGGGCGCGGAGCCGCTGCCGGAAGGAGCGGGACCCTCCTGCCCCGGAAACTGCGGGATCTGCGGGGAGCATGAGTCCGGCACCTGCTGTGTCCTGCTGGAGGTGACCAGGCGCTGCGATCTGCGCTGCCGCTACTGCTTTGCCGACGGAGGAAGCGCCGGCAGCGATCCCTCCGAGGATGAAATGAAGGCCGCCATTCTGGATATCGTTCAAAAGTGCGGCACGCCCCTGCTGCAGTTTTCCGGCGGGGAGCCCACCCTGCGGGACGATCTGCCGGAGCTGGTACGCTTCGCGAAGCAGGCCGGCTGCAGCTACACCCAGGTCAACACCAACGGCATCCGCCTGGCGGAGGATCCCGGATACGCGAAAGCCCTGGCCGAAGCCGGGCTGGACATCGTCTTTCTGCAGTTTGACGGGACGGAGGACCGCGTTTACGAGGCGCTCCGCGGCAGGCCCCTGCTGCGGACCAAGCTGGCGGCGGTCCGGTCCTGCGCGGACTGCGGCATCGGCGTCACCCTGGTCCCCACGGTGGTGCCGGGCGTCAATGATCACGATCTGGGCGGGATCGTCCGGCTGGCCGCCTCCCTGGCCCCCGGCGTCCGGGGCGTCCACTTTCAGCCGGTCTCCTATTTCGGCCGGTATCCCCAGGCGCCTTCCGCGGCGGACCGCTATACCCTGGACATGCTGATGGCCGGCCTTTCGGATCAGGCCCAGATTCCCTTGGAGAGCTTTCTCCCCTCCCGCTGCGACCATCCGCTTTGCGGCTTCCATGCCCGGTTTCTGATCGGGGACGGGGGAGCGCTGACGCCCCTCACCTCCGTCACCCACGCGCCTGGAAACAAGGGGACCGCAAAGGACAACAGGGAGTATATCGCGAAGAACTGGAGCGCCCCGAAACCGCCGGCTTTGGACGAGGGGGCATCAGCGAAAAAAGGCCCTGCCTCTTTCGGGGCGGACCTCTCCTCCATGGATTTCGACACCTTCCTGTCCCGGATGCGCCGGGGCAGCCTCACCCTTTCCGCCATGGCCTTCCAGGACGCCATGAACCTGAATATCGAGCGGCTGCGCCGCTGCAGCCTGCACGTATATGACGGCGGGAAGATCAAGCCCTTCTGCGCCAGGTACCTGTCCCGGTACGGGATGCCCTGAACCTGACCCGGCCATAAAATATCCCCGTCTTCCCTTTCCCTTGCCCGGGACTGAAGACGGGGATCTTTTTTTATTTCATTCTGGCGTCTCCTACTGATCCAGCCTTGACAGATCGAACAGGGACTCCCGCTTGACGGCCACGTAGCTGCCATCTTTGGTGAGCATCACCACCGGCGGCCGGCCCACCCGGTTGTAGTTGGAGGCCATGGAGTAATTGTAGGCGCCGGTGACGCAGACCGCGATCAGGTCCCCCCGGCAGGTGTCCGCCGGCAGCATGACCTTGGGCTGGATGATGTCGCCGCTCTCGCAGCAGCGTCCCACCAGATCGAAGCGGGCCTTCACCCCGTTCTTCGTGACGTGGAGCACCGTGTATTCCGAACCGTACAGCACATAGCGGGGATTGTCCGTCATGCCGCCGTCCACCGCGGCGAAATTCTTAAAGCCGTCCAGCCGCTTCACGGAACCGACGGTGTAGACCGTCATGCCCGCGTCCGCCACGATGCTGCGGCCGGGCTCCATCTGGATCTTCGGCACCTCGATGCCCTCTTCGGCGCAGCAGGCCTTCAGCGCCTGGGCCACGTCGCTGATCTTCTCCGCGATGTTGACTTTCTTGCCGTCCTTGATGTAGCGGACGCCGTAGCCGCCGCCCAGGTTGAGAAACTCCAGCTTCCGTCCCAGGCTGCGTTCCATCTCCGCCAGAAAGCTGACCATCACCGCCACCGTCCGCTCGAACACGTCCTCGTCAAAGACCATGGAGCCCACGTGGCAGTGCAGGCCCGTCACATGGACGTTGGGCAGAGCTTCGGCGCGGCGGATGATCTCCTCCGCCTGGCCGGTCTCGATGGCGCTGCCGAACTTGGAGTCCACCGTGCCGGTGTTCACCGCCACATAGGTGTGGGGATCGATGCCGGGGGTGATGCGCAGCAGGATGTTCTGCACGACGCCCGCCGCCTCGGCCCGCTTCTGCAGCGCCTCCAGCTCGTCGGGATTGTCCACCACGAAGGTGCCGACCCCGCAGGAGATGGCGTAGTCGATCTCCTCGTCCTTCTTCACGTTGCCGTGGAAGTGGATGCGCTCCGCCGGGAAGCCCGCCTTCATGGCGGTAAACAGTTCCCCCGCTGAGACCACGTCAAGGCCCATGCCCTCTTCTTCCGCGATGCGGCAGAGCTGCACGAAGCAGCAGGCCTTGCTGGCGTAGAGCGGCATGGATCCCTCGGGAAAATTCTCCCGGAAGGCCTGGGTGTAGATGCGGCAGTTGTCCCGGATCCTCTGTTCATCCATCAGATACAGCGGCGTCCCGTACTGGGCAGCCAGTTCCGTTACACTGTGACCCGCGAACAGCAGTTCCCCTTTTTCATTTCTGTCGATGTTGCCAAACAGCATGATATTTCTCCTTCCGGAATATCAAAGGCGTCAGAGCGTCAGGACCTCAGCTCGGCCCCCAGTTCCTTCAGCGCCGTGAGGATCTTGTTCATGACCCCGCTGATCTCCTCCTCGCCCAGGGTATGGTCCTTGGCGCGGAAGGTGATGGTATAGGCCATGGACTTCTTGCCCGCTTCGATCTGGCTGCCCTCGTAGACGTCGAAGAGCTTGAAGGATTCCAGCAGCTTGCCGCCCTTCTGCTCGATCACGTCCTCGATCTGGCCAGCCAGCAGGCCCTTGTCCATCACCATGCTGATATCGCGGTTGACCGCCGGGAACTTGGCGATGCCTTCGTACTTGCGGTCGAAGGTGCAGTGAGGAACCACCGCCGGCATGTCCAGCACGGCGATGTAGGTGCGCTCGCCGATGCCGTAGTTGTCCGCCACCTGGGGATGCAGCTCGCCCAGGTATCCCAGCTTTTCGCCGTTCAGCATGATGGCAGCCTTTCTGCCGGGATGCAGGAAAGGCCTGTTATAGGAGGGATCGTAGTGCAGTCTGCCGGTGAGGCCGGCCTCCGCGAAGAACTCTTCCACCACGCCCTTCATGTCGTAGAAATCGCCGTCCCCGTAGAAGCCCAGGGTGAACTGGACCCGCTCATCTGGCAGCTCGGTAAGAGGCAGATCCTTGGGGATGTAGATCTTGGCCATCTCGAACAGCCGGACGTTCTTGTTGCGGTGATTGTAGTTCAGCGCCAGGGATGTCAGCAGGCCGTTCAGCGGCAGCGTCCGCATGATGGAGAAATCCTCACCCAGCGGGTTCGCGATGGTGATGGCCTTCCGGTTGCTGCAGTTCGGAGCGATCAACAGCTTGTCGAAGACCTTGGGGCTCTCGAAGGAGTAGGTCATGGCCTGGGAGAAGCCGTGGTACATGGCCACCCGGCGGGCCAGCGCCTGGATCTTCAGATCAAAGGGCAGCTTGCCGGTGGTCGCCTCGCCCTTGGGCAGGGTGGTGGGGATGTTGGCATAGCCGAAGAACCGGGCCACTTCCTCCGCGATGTCCGCCTCGCCCTCCAGATCCTGACGGAAGGTGGGGACGGTGACCGTCATGGCCTCTTTGTCCACGGGAAGCTCCAGCTTCTCCAGATACTTCACCATGTCTTCTTCGGAGATGTCGGTGCCCAGGA
>JAGAEH010000186.1 GCA_017613225.1 Lachnospiraceae bacterium | reverse complement strand
GTAAGGCAACGGACTCTGACTCCGTCATTTCAAGGTTCGAATCCTTGTAGCCCAGCGAAAAGGCCCCGGCAGAATCTGCCGGGGTCTTGTTATTTCGATCAGATCACTTTGTTCATCGCCAGTTGACGCTCACAAGCGTCAACGTCATCTTGTGCCGCGTCAGTGTATTGAACATATCCCTCGATAATGATAGTATATCCTCAGATCGATAATATCTATAGAGCACAGGAAAGGAGGATCATTACATGGAACTTAAAGAGCAATTGGAAAACATCATTGACCCGAATCCGGACGTGGATCTGGGTCCCGGTGAATGGTGCTTTTTCCATGCGAAAGCTGAATACGGACGTCCGATAGAAAAAGTCACGACAAAGAAAAAGCCCGGTATTGGCGTCGTTGTTCCCGTTACCAAGCATCTGGGCGTCGGAATAGGAAGGTCGAAGACCAAGACCTCACGGAAGATCGTATGGGACAAGACCAAATGTAAACTCTATCTGACCAATACCCGCATCCTCATCTCGTTTAAGAAGAAGCTCGTTCCCATTGACCTGGAATCACTTTGGAATGTACAGACGAGTGATGATGCTCTTGTGCTGACCGACTTTGGAGGCTCACAGGTCTTCTTCATGTCCAAGGGAGATCTGAGGAGATTCCAGGAAGCCTGGAACCTGGCGAGAGAAGCAAAACTTCAGAATCTGGATCTCAGCACACTGAATCCTGTGCCCCAATGAGATGCACGATCTCAGGGCCATTTTCCATTCAGTTGTTTTCAGGCAAAGCATGAAAAGATCCCGGCAGAAACTGCCGGGGTCATTTTATTGGCTCAGACTCCTCTGAAACAGCGTCCACCGCCCTCTTGTGCGGTCACCCTCTGATCATGCCATTCTTGCTTCTGCCAACGGACGGTCCCAGAATACGGTGCCGCCGGCTTCGGCCGCCAGCTCGTCGATCACGGACTGGAGCTCCGCCAGGAAGACCGCCTCCCTTTTTCTGGACCGGCGGCCCGGCTCCGAATACAGGACCTTGCTGTGATAGGCGTCGTAGGATACGGCGTAATCCTCCTCGTCGTTGTGGGGGAAGAAGTTTACGGCGGCCTCGTAGGTGATGGTGCCCTGTTCGGAGGCGGCGATCAGCATCACCAGAGCCCCGTGGCGTGGCACCTCGTTAAAAACGCACTCCGCTTCAAAATACTGCTCGTATACGTTGATGACCGCCATCTTACTGCTCTCCTTTCACCAGCGCGGCGCCGGCCTTTTCCGCTTCCGCAAGATCCAGGGGGAAGCGTTCCTCGCGGCCTTTCTTCTTGGCCTCGGGATCGAAGGCGGTCCAGTTGTACTTGCCATAGTCCGGCACCTGGAAGGCATCGCCGCTGATCACCATGGACGTGGGACCCACGGAGCGGTCCAGCATGCCGCGCCAGGTCTCCAGCATCTTGTCATAGCCCACTTCTTCGTAGCGCTCCGCCGGGATGCCGCTGGTGACCACCATCAGCACCGGGATCCGGCGCTTGCGGTAAGTCCTCAGTTCCTTCTGATAGGTGACGTTCTGGAAGACCAGCCGTTCCACCAGGGCGTGCATGCCCGCCGAAATGGTGCTCAGGTAAATGGGCGTCCCGATGATCAGCCCGTCCGCCTTGTTGATGGCTTCCGTGATGGGATGCATGTCGTCCAGGCAGACGCAGCGCCCTTCGTTGGGGGGCAGTTTGCAGCCGAAGCAGGAAACGCAGCCCGTAAACTGTTCCAGCCTGCAGAGGTCAAAGTACTGCACCTCGGCGCCGGCCTTTTTTGCGCCTTTCGCCGCGGCCTGCACCATCAGGTCCGTGTTCCAGCCCTTGCGGGGGCTGCAGTTGACTGCTACGATCTTGGTCATGAAATGGTCCTCCTTTTGCGTTCTCCTCTCCCGGCGCCGGCAGCGTTTCCGCTTATGATCCGCGCTTTCCGGGCATCTTGCTCTTCACAATGACTGTCTATTCCGCCAGTCCCAGTTCGGCGTTCATGTCTTCCGTCAGGAACTGTAATTCTCCCATCCGGTCCCGGGCGGCTTCCATCTTTTCCCGCCAGACCCGTGCCTGTTCCTCCTGCCCGCATTTGCTGTAGGCCAGATAGTAGGACGCCGCCTCGTAGTAATCCGCCGCGGCGTAGGGCAGCGCGTAGTCCGGGTCTTTTTCCTCCGTGAGCCCGGCTGCCCGGTTGTACCGGACGCTGTACAGCGCGTCCATGTAGGCGCCGCGGTTCAGCTCGTGCAGGATCGTGCTGGCGTCCAGAGTGCTGCTCTCCCGTTTCGTGCTGATCCTTGTCACGAAGAAGATCACCTCGCCGATCAGGATCAGGCACAGGAGCACCGCCGCCGCGATGAAGAGTTTCCTATTGACGTCTCTTTTCTTCTTTTCAGCGGCCATAGGCTTCCTCCAGCATCACATTCAGGCGGGCCGACGAAAGCTCAAAGATCTGGGCGGCCTCCTCCCCGGTCAGGTTCAGATAGCCCTGCAGCATCGCCTTGACGGTATCGCAGGCGCTCTCCATGTAGGCCATCTTCTCCGCCGAGTGCATTTCCGGATGATACTTGTTCTCCTGCATGGACTCATGGATCCGGCGGATCGCAGCGGTGATGTTTTCCAGCAGCTCCTCCACCGTGTAGTATTTATAGCTTTCCGGATCC
>JAGAEH010000185.1 GCA_017613225.1 Lachnospiraceae bacterium | reverse complement strand
TCAAGGCCGTAGTTGTACAGCATGATGCCTTCTTCGGAGAACTGCCAGTTGTAGAACTTCAGGATGTTCTCGACGTTGCCGCGGGCCACAGCGCCGGCGGTGATGCAGTTCAGCGGGGTGACGGCCTGGCGTTCCTGCAGGTACCTGTCACCGAACGGGCCCTGGACGGGGGCCACGCACTGGAACAGCGCGTCGGTCACGCCCTGCTCCCACAGGCCTTCGGTGTTGGTCTGGCTCATCTGGGCCCAGGTGAAGCAGGAAGCGCACTTGTCAGCCGCCATGACGATGTACATGTCGGCCTGCTTGCGGGTGGCGAACTCCTGGTCGATGATGCCGTCCTTGTAGAGCTCCTGCACGGCGGTCAGGAAGTCCTTATAGCGGGGATGCTCGTACACCATGGTGTAGGTGCCGTCATCCAGCACGCAGAACTGCGCGTCGCTGGAGGCCTTGATGCCGAACGCGTTGAGCAGGATGTGCAGGCAGCGCTCGCCGCTCTCGCCCATTTCCAGCACGAGCGGGATCTCGTCGGAGGGATCGCCGTTGCCGTTCACGTCGGTGTCGCGCACGCCGTACCAGAAGGCTTTCCACTGATCCCAGGTGTCGGGGGTGTCAAAGTCGATGACGCCCATCGCCTGGAGCTTCTGGGCCCAGTCCTTACGGAAGGTCATGGACTGGGAGCCGGGGACGTTCACGATGGTGGGGATGGCGTAGATGTGGCCGTCGGCGCTGGCCCAGCTGGAGAGCCTGTCGCCCACAGCGGCGACCACGTTGGGGATCAGATCCAGGTAGTCATCCAGGGGGATGATCGCGCCGTCGTTCGCCAGGGCGGAGATGCCGTAGGCGCCGGGCTGGATCACGTCGGGCAGGTTCTTCACGTCGGAGGACGCGTTGGCCAGAATGGTGCTCACGATGGAAGCGTAGCCGTCACTGGTGCGCCAGTCGATGTCCCAATGGACGCCGGTCTTCTTTTCGACGGAGGGCAGGTAGTAGCAGCCGTCGAATTCCTTCTGATACTGGTTGTAGTGGATACCGGTCATGGTGAAGGTGATGCCGCCGTCCACATAGAACTCTTCGCTGGGCGCGATCTCGACATCCTTCCACCAGTTGGCCGCCATGCCGCCCACGTCATCCGTGGCGGTGGCGAAGGCAGCGGATACGGACAGCAGCATGGCCAGTGTCAGTACCAGGGCAACGATTCTTTTCATGGTTCAGCCTCCTAATAAAATATTTTATTTTCTCAGCGCCTCACCGGGCGCTGGGGAAAACTAACCCTTGACGGAGCCCAGCATCACGCCGGACACGAAGAAGCGCTGGATGAAGGGATAAATGGCGATCATCGGGATCATGGACACCACCAGCACGGCGTTCTTGATCTGGGTGTTCAGCGCCGCCACGCCCTTCATGGCCTCGGACTTGGACAGGGTGGACAGGTTGCTCGTGGAGGATTCCGCCGCCAGCACCAGGGATTTGAGCTCCAGCTGCAATGTCTTGTTCGCGGTGGAGGACACGAGGATCAGGGGGTTCATATAGTCGTTCCAATGGCCCACGATCACCCACAGGGCGACGGTCGCGAGTACGGGCTTGGACAGCGGGATCACCAGGCGGAACAGGATCCTGAAGTCGTTGGCGCCGTCGATCCTGGCGCTCTCGATGACGCTCATCGGGATGGAGTTGAAATAGCTGCGGATGATCACCACGTTGTACGCGCTGATGAGCCCGTGGAAGATCAGGGCCCACAGGTTGTCATACAGCCCCAGGGACTGCATGGTCAGGAACATGGGCACGATGCCGCCCTGGAACCACATGGTGATCATGATGGCCATGGTGTAGATCTTCTTGCCGTAGAATCGCCCGAAGGCCAGGGGATAGGCCGCGATGCTCAGGGCGATGAGGCTCAGCACGCAGCCCACGCCCGAAACGAACGTGGTGTTCCAGATGGAGTGCCACAGCTCATTGTCCTTGAAGATCGTGGTGTAGGCCTGGGGATTGTAGCCGATGGGGTAGAAGGTCACGTTGGCGGCCATGACCTGCGTTTCGTTGGATACGGAGATGGAGATGACGTTGAGCACGGGATACAAAAGGAAGATCAGCAGCAGCGCCATGAAAATGATGTTGCACGCGTTGAAGATCTTTTCCCCCCGGGAGCGCTTGATAAAGTCGTCATCATGGCGTCTTTTTTTCGGTCGGATCGTAGCGGCGGACATGTTTCGCGCTCCTTTCTTTTTAGAATAGGGAGGTCTCGGAGACCTTGCGGCTGACGAAGTTGGCGATCAGCACCAGGATCAGGGAGATCACGGAATTGAACAGACCGCCCGCGGTGGCCAGGCCGTATTTGTGCCCCTCCATGCCGATCTTGTACACGTAGGTGGGCAGCATCTCGGATACCTGCAGGTTCAGGGTGTTCTGCAGCAGGTAGATCTTGTCGAACACGCAGTTGAGCATCTGGCCGATCTGCATGATGAGCAGCAGGATGAACGTGGGAAGGATGCCGGGGACCGTCACGTTCAATACCTGCTTCCAGCGGTTGGCGCCGTCGATCTTCGCGGCTTCATACAGTGTCTGGTCGATGCCGGAGATCGCGGAGATGTAGATGACGGCGTTCCAGCCGACGGTCTGCCACACACCGGACACGATGTTGACGCCGTAGAAATAGTCCGGGTCGGACAGGAAATTGATGGGGGTCTTGCCCAGTACGCGGAATATCTTCGCCAGGGTGCCCATGGACGGGGAGCAGATGTTGTTGATGATGCTCACCAGGACCACCGTGGAGATGAAGTGGGGCATGTAGCTGACGGTCTGGACGAATTTCTTGTAGTGGATGTTCCTCAGCTCGTTGAGCAGCAGGGCGAAGATCAGCGGCGCGGGGAAGCAGATGAGAAGGGACAGGCTGTTCAGCGTCAGGGTGTTGCGGATGTACTGCCACAGCTCCGGCGAGGTCAGCAGGCGCTCGAACCACTTGAGCCCCACGTACTTGGAGCCCTCGAAGCCTTTAAGCAGCTTGTAGTCGTAAAAGGAGGCGCGCAGGTAATACATGGGCATGTATTTGAACAGCGCCAGATAGACCATCACCGGGATGACCATCAGGTAGATATAGCGGTTCTGCCAGATCTGGTTCCTGACCTGCCTGCGCCTGGCGGGGGAGTTGAATATGGAACGCCTGCCCCCGGTACGGGTACGCACAGTCGTTTGTTCGGTCAATTGCAACGCCTCTTTCCGTATGGTCCTCAAGGGACAGAAAACAGCCCTTTTTGAATTTGTAAGGATGATATCTGTACCGGAAATCTGCGAAGATTTTATCATGACACGGCGCAAAGCGCAAGCCCTTTTTGTCGGGGCCGCCGTGTCGGACGGATGAATTTTCATATATTACGGGCTTTTCAACGGGGTCAAAACCTGATAAACTTCCCTTATGGACAACAACGCAAAAGGGGGAGACCGGTATGGACCGTGTTGCCGTCAGGGATGAAAAAAGGCTGTTTCCCGTGTACGGGATGGCGGAGGCTGTTCAGCTGCCCATGTTCGCTGAGAACCGGGTGCACCAGCGCTCGTCGGGGGATCCCTATCCCAACAAGGTCGTCATGGGGGTGGACTGGAGCCGGAAGGAAATGAAGGCGCTTCGCGTCATCACCCTGGAGAATAAGTACCTGAGGCTCGAGATCCTCCCGGAGCTGGGGGGCAGGATCTATTCGGCCTTCGACAAGCGCACGGGATACGACTTTTTTTACAGGCAGCACGTGATCAAGCCCGCGCTGATCGGGCTCCTGGGCAGCTGGATCTCCGGCGGCTGCGAGTTCAACTGGCCCTGCCACCACCGGCCGGGCACCTATATGCCCGTGGACGTGAGCGTCGAGGAGGCGGAGGACGGCTCCGTCACCGTATGGATGAGCGACAACGAGCCCCTGGACCGGATGAAGGGCATGGTGGGCATCGCCCTGAAGCCGGGGGAGGCCCGCTTCGATACCCGGATGCGGGTGTACAACCGCACGCCCCGGCGGCACTCCTTCCTCTGGTGGGAAAACGCCGCCGTGCCCGTCAATGAGGACTACCGCCTGGTGTTCCCGCCGGACGTGGAATACGTGCAGTTCCATTACCGCAAGAACGTGACCACCTATCCCGTGGCCTCCGGGGTGTACAACGGCATCCGCATGGGCGGGGGCACGGACCTGAGCTACCATAAAAACACCCGCCGGCCCACCTCGTATTTCTGCGGGGAGACGAAGTATGACTTCTTCGGCGGGTACGACGAGGGCCGCAGGTGCGGCGTGATCCACGCGGCGGACCGCAGCGTGTCCGTGGGCAAGAAGATGTTCACCTGGGCCTACAGCCAGCTGTCTCAGAGCTGGGAGAAGGCGCTGACGGACACGGACGGCCCCTACGCGGAGCTCATGGCTTCCAGCTATTCCCTGAACCAGCCGGATTTCGCCTGGCTGATGCCCTACGAGGGGAAGAGCTTCAGCCAGATGTGGTACCCGGTGGGGGACATCGGGCTGCCCCTGTGCGCCTGCGCGGAGGCGGCGGTCTCGGTGAACGGCGGTGAGATGCGCCTGCAGGCCGCGGTGCCCTGTGCGGGGACCGTCGCGGTCAACGGCAAGGAGCATGCCATAACAGCGGGCCCGGATAAGATCGAGACGATCCCCCTCCATGGGGAGGCAGATGAGATCATCCTGAAGGATACGGACGGGCGCTGCCTGCTCCGGTACGAAAAGCCGCGGAAGAGACCCGCCGGCCTGCCGGATCCGCTGCCGGATAATCCGTCCCTCGATCAGATGCGCACGGCCCAGGAAGCGACGCTCATGGCCGTGCATGTCGAGCAGTACCGGGACCCGGCGGCCCGGCCGGACAGGTACCTCAAAAAGGCCCTGGAGCTGGACCCGGAATACGTGCCCGCCCTGACCCTCCTGGCGGCGCGGGAGCTGGACTGCCTCCGGCCCGAAAAGGCGCTGGCGCTGGCCGAAAAGGCGTGGCAAAAGGCGACCCGGCGGAATTATCACCCCGAGAGCGGCGAGATCGAATACCTGAT
>JAGAEH010000184.1 GCA_017613225.1 Lachnospiraceae bacterium | reverse complement strand
TTTTGTGCAACACACGGGGACGGTCCTTTTGTGTTATTGACAAAAGCTGACGTACTTATTGTGCTGCGAAGCCTCGCAGCTGTGCAACACACGGGGACGGTCCTTTTGTGTTATTGAGAAAAGCTGACGTACTTATTGTGCTGCGAAGCCTCGCAGCTATGCAACACACGGGGACGGTCCTTTTGTGTTATTGAGAAAGGCTGACGTACTAATTGCGCTGCGAAGCCTCGCAGCTGGACAAAAGCGGCTAAGCTCGGCTTCCGTGCAGATGAACGCGAGCTTCCCTGCGGAACTCGCTTCGCTCAGACAGGTCCTCGGGAAGCTCTATCTGCCCGTTGCCTCGCTAAGGGCTTTTGTCAAATGCTGCTCGGTCTTTCCGCAGCACAAAAGTACTGTTCCATTCATCCGATCAATGTAAAAGGAGAATATCATGAAAGACGACAACTGCATCTTCTGCAAACTGGCCAACGGGGTCATCCCCACCACCACCGTATATGAAGACGAAGACTTCCGGGTGATCCCGGACGCGGGTCCCGCCAGTTTCGGCCACCTGTTGATCATCCCGAAGGAGCACTACAGGGACCTGACCGAACTTCCCGGGGATCTTGCGTCGAAGGTGCTGCCCCTGGCCTCCCGTTTGGGAAAAGCCATGATGGCATCCTTGGGCTGCGCCGGCTTCAACCTGGTGCAGAACAACGGCGCCGCGGCAGGGCAGACGGTGATGCACTTCCACGTCCATCTGATCCCCCGCTACGAGGGCGGCGAGCCGATGGTGGTGTGGAAACCGGGCACGCTGGAGCCCGAAAAAGCACGTGAAATCGCGGAAAAGATACAGGGGGCCCTTTAAAAAGCACCAAAAACCGCCGTTTTTCGTGTCAAAATCGTGAAAAATGCCGAAGAATGCTTGACAAACATATGGTCGGCAAGTATATTTTCCTCAGAGAATCGCCCCTTGGCGACGAAATATAGGAGGATAGAAATGAACAAGACACAACTTGTTGATGCCATCGTGAAGGAATCCGGCGTTAAGAAGAACGAGGCCAAGCTGGTCATCGACGCTTTCACCGCTGTTGTTGCTGCCGAGCTCAAGAAGGGCGGCAAGGTCCAGATGGTCGGCTTCGGTACCTTTGAAGTTGCGCAGAGAGCAGCCCGCGAAGGCCGCAACCCCCGCACCGGCAAGAGCATGAAGATCAAGGCCAGCAAGGCTCCGAAGTTCAAAGCAGGCAAGAAGCTGAAAGAAGAAGTCAACACCAAGGCCAAGAAGAAAAAATAATTCAAACCGCTGATACGGCTGTTTGACATGAAGGGGAGGGCAGCAGCAAAGTGAGGCATTCATTTTGCCGATGCCCTCTTTCCCTAAATAAGCGGAAAACGGAATGCGTTTAGACAAGTTTTTAAAAGTTTCCAGACTGATCAAGCGCCGCACCGTCGCCAACGAGGCCTGTGACGCGGGCCGGGTAACGGTGAACGGCAAAGTGGCGAAAGCTTCCCAGGAAGTAAAGCCCGGCGATATTCTGGGCATCGGCTTCGGAAACAAGGAAGTGAAGGCGGAGATCCTTTCCATTAAGGAGACGACGAAAAAAGAAGAGGCCTCGGACATGGTCCGGTACCTGTAAAGGGGAAACATGGCAGAATCAAGCGGACAGGCAAGACGCCAGATCAAATCGAAAAAGAGGCAGGCCCTGATCATCGGCCTGATCACGCTGGTCGCCGTAGTGGCGATGGGCTTATACATCGTGCACTTAAACCACAAGAAGGCCGAACTGGAAGAGAGCACGCGCATCGTGCAGGAACAGATCGATGAGGAACTGGAGCGGGCGGAAGAACTGAAAGAGGAAGAGGCCTTCCGCAAGACCCGGGAATTCATCGAAAAGATGGCCCGCGAACGCCTGGGGCTGTTTTACCCGGACGAGAAGGTCTTAAAACCGAATGGCAAATAGCGGCAGATGTTAAGGCAGGTCGAACAGGACATTTCCCGGTACGGGATCATTGAACAGGGAGACCGCATCACTGTCGGACTCAGCGGAGGAGCAGACTCGGTTTGTCTGCTTCTCCTTTTGTTGGAGTTAAAACAAAAATACGGCCTGACCCTGAAGGCTGTGCACGTCCATCACGGCCTGCGGGGCGCGGAGGCGGACGAGGACGAAGTCTTTGTGCGGGATCTCTGCGAACGGCTGGGCGTTCCGCTGGCCGTGAGGCACGCGGACGTAAAGGCGCAGGCGGAGAGGACGGGCTGTTCGGTGGAAGAGGCCGGCCGGAAGCTGCGCTATCGGGCGCTGCGGGAGGAGGCGGAGGGCGGAAAGATCGCTACGGCCCATCACAGCGACGACAACTGCGAGACCATCCTCTTCAACATCCTGCGGGGCACGGGCTTTGCCGGGCTCGCGGGCATTCCCCAGGTGAACGGGGACGTCATCCGGCCCCTGCTGCACGTGACCCGGGAGCAGATCGAGGACTACCTGAAGGAAAAGGGCCAGCCCTACCGCACGGACGCCACGAACGCATCCCCGGCCTATGCCAGGAATAGGATCCGCAATGAATTGCTGCCCTGGCTGGAACGGGAGATCAACGCCGGCGCCAGGGAGCATCTGCTGAACCTGGGAAAGCGGGCCGCGGAGGCGGAAGCGCTGATCGGAGGCCTGGCGAAAAGTTTTTATGAGGAGCAGGCCGTCATCAGCGAGGACGCGGTGGAACTGCCCCTGGAGGCGCTGAAAGAGCAGCCTTCCCTAGTGTAGAAGCAGGCGCTGCTTCTGGCCATCGAGGCTGTTTGCGGCAGCCGGAAGGACATCACCGCCAGGCAGCTGGACGCCCTGGCGGAGCTTCCGGACAAACAGGTTGGCGCCGCGGTGACCCTCCCCGGCGGGATCGCCGGCGTCCGGACTTACCGCACGCTGCGGATCGGCAGCGCCGAAGTTCCCCGGGCGGGAGCTTTTTCCGTCAGGATCCGGTTTTTTGTTCGCCCCAAGACAGCAGAACCGCCAAGAATTCCGTATACGAAATGGTTTGACTATGATAAAATAAAGGATACCCTGGTCTGGCGGACCAGGCAGAGCGGCGACGTGATCGCCATCGCCGGCGGGAAGAAATCGCTGAAGCGGTTCCTGATCGACGAAAAGGTCCCCGCCGCCGGGAGGGACAGCCTGCCGGTGCTGGCAGACGGAAAGAACATCGTCTGGATCGCGGGCTTCCGCATCAGCGAACGGTATAAAGTGACGGAAAAGACCACCCGCATCGCGGAGGTGACCTTCCGCCCCGAAACGACAGAATAAAAGCAAAGGAGCAGACCGATGAGTGAAAAGATCCGGGTCCTGATCGACCAGCAGACAGTTGAGACGCGCATTGCCGAAGTTGCCGAGCAGATCAACCGCGACTATGAGGGACAGAAGATCCACCTGGTGGGGATCTTAAAGGGCAGCGTAATGTTCATGTGTGAACTGGC
The DNA here is from genome assembly GCA_017613225.1 of Lachnospiraceae bacterium. Taxonomy (GTDB): domain Bacteria; phylum Bacillota; class Clostridia; order Lachnospirales; family Lachnospiraceae; genus UBA3774. The sequence continues at coordinate 1,064 of JAGAEH010000184.1, read as the reverse complement.
CAAGCATCTGACCATGCCGGTGACCATGGATTTCATGAGCTGCTCCAGCTACGAAGAAGGGACCGTATCCAAGGGCATCGTGCGGCTGACCAAGGACCTGGATCAGCCCATTGAAGGCAAGGACGTGCTGCTGGTGGAGGACATCATCGACTCCGGCAATACGCTGGCCTACCTGCTCTCCGCCCTGCCCGCCCGCAAGCCCGCCAGCCTGAAGCTGTGCACGCTGCTGGATAAGCCCTCCCGCCGTGTGCGCAAGGAGGTCGTCGTGGACTACACCTGCTTCGAGATCGACGATTATTTCGTGGTGGGCTACGGCCTGGACTACGACCAGAAATACAGGAATCTGCCGTACATCGGCGTAGTGGAGCTGGACTGACAGGAGATTTTGAATGAACCAGAGCAACAGATTCGCCGTCATCCTCCGCTTTCTATTCGTAGCGGGACTGATCTTGCTGATCTATTTCATGATGTCCTCCTACATGAAGGGCGGGCAGGAGATGACGCCGACCAACACCATCAAGTTTTACACCGATGTCTCGGCCGGGGAGGCCAAAGACATCGTTCTGCGCCAGTCGGAGAACACCCCCACCGGCTCGGTGGAATATACGGGCAAGGACGGAACGCGCTATACGCTGAACGCCACCGACATGTCGGAGGTGGAGCAGTATCTGATCAAAGCCGGTATTACGGACTACACCGTCAGCGAGGTGGAGATCCGGACCGACTACAGCTACCTGATCATGACCCTTGTCTTCGGCGTGATCATGTTCGTGCTGATCTTCTCCATGATGCGCGGCAACCAGGGCGGCGCCAATGCCAAGATGATGAACTTCGGCAAGAGCCGGGCCAGCATGGTGCGCAGCAGCAATACCACCTTTGCCAACGTGGCAGGCCTGAAGGAGGAGAAAGAGGACTTCCAGGAGGTCGTGGATTTCCTGAAGAATCCGGGCAAGTACAACAGCCTGGGCGCCCGCATTCCCAAGGGCATCCTGCTGGTGGGCCCGCCCGGCACCGGCAAGACTCTGCTTGCCAAGGCCATCGCAGGCGAGGCCCATGTGCCCTTC
>JAGAEH010000183.1 GCA_017613225.1 Lachnospiraceae bacterium | reverse complement strand
TGGGAGAGCTGGCGGTGAAGGGTCCTTCCGTGATGGTGGAATACTACAAAAATCCCCAGGCGACCATGGAATCCATCAAGGACGGCTGGCTGCTGACCGGCGACATGGCCAGGGCGGACGAGGACGGCTTCATCTACCTGGTGGACCGCAAGAAGGACGTGATCATCACCGGCGGCGAGAACCTGTACCCGGTGGAGATCGAGAATTTCATGCGGCGCTGCGACCTGATCAAGGACGTGGCGGTGATCGGCCTGGCGGACGCCAGGCTGGGCGAGATCGCCGCGGCCATCGTGGAGCTGAAGGAGGGCGTGACGGCCACCGAGGCGGACATCGACGCCTTCTGCAAGGGCCTGCCCCGCTACAAGCGGCCGAGGAAGATCATACTGGATTCCGTGCCCCGCAACCCCACCGGAAAGATCGAAAAGCCGGTGCTGCGGGAGCGCTGCAACAGCGTAAGGCTGGTGGAAAGGGAGACGACGCGGCGTGAGTGAACTGCGCCTGAATCATTATTTAAGCAAAGCCGGAATCTGCTCCCGCAGGGAAGCGGACCGGCTCATCGAGCAGGGACGGGTTTTGATAAACGGCGTCCCTGCGTCCGTTGGAGCCAAAGTGGACGGCACGGAGGAGATCCTCTGCGACGGTGTGCCCGTGAAAGCCATGCCGGATCGGGTGGTGCTGGCGGTGAACAAGCCAGCGGGGGTGGTCTGCACCACGGCCCGGTTCCCCAACGAGGTGAGCATCATCGACCTGGTGAACTATCCCCAGCGGGTCTTCCCCGTGGGCAGGCTGGACAAGGCCTCCAGAGGGCTGATCCTGCTGACCAACGACGGAGACCTGGCGGAGGAGATCAGCCGCGGCGCCAACCGGCACGAAAAGGAGTATCTGGTGAGCGTGAATAAGGAGATCACGCTGGAGTTTTTGGAAAAGATGCGCTCCGGCGTCGCCATTCTGGACACAGTGACGAGACCATGCAAGGTGTCCAAAAAATCACCCACCTCCTTTGTTATCATACTGACACAGGGATTGAACAGACAGATCCGCCGCATGTGCGAGGCGCTGGACTACCGGGTCACCTCCCTGCAGCGCGTCCGGGTGATGAACGTCACCCTGGAGGGCCTGCCGGAAGGAAAATGGCGCCGGCTCACCCAGGCGGAAGTCGAAGGCCTGATGAAGGAAGGAAAAAAGCATGGAGACAAACGCAAAACTTGAACGGATGAAAGAACTGGTCAAGCTCCTGAACGAGGCAAGCAAAGCCTACTATCAGGAGAGCCGGGAGATTATGTCCAACCTGGAATACGACGCCCTCTACGATGAACTGCTGGCGCTGGAGGCCGAAACGGGGGTTACCCTGTCCGGCAGCCCCACGGTCAAAGTGGGCTATGAACTGCTTTCCAAACTGCCGAAGGAGGATCACGCCTCCCCCATGCTGTCCCTGGACAAGACCAAGGACCCTGCCGCCCTGGCCGCCTGGCTGGGGGACAAGGAGGGCCTGCTGTCCTGGAAGCTGGACGGCCTGACCATCGTGCTCACCTACCGGGGCGGCGAACTGGTAAAGGCCGTCACCCGGGGCAACGGCATCACGGGAGAGGTCATCACCGGCAACGCGAAGACCTTCATCAACCTGCCCCTGAAGATCGCCTATCAGGGCGAACTGGTGCTGCGGGGCGAAGCGGTGATCGGCTACGCGGACTTTGAAAAGATCAACGAGGAGCTGGGGGAGGCCGCCGCGGCCTATAAGAACCCCCGCAATCTCTGCAGCGGTTCCGTGCGGCAGCTGAACAACGCAGTCACGGCAAAGCGCCGTGTGCAGTTCCATGCCTTTGCGCTGGTGAGCTGCGAAGGCGTGGATTTCCACAACAGCAGGCAGGCCCAGTTCGACTGGCTGAAGGCCCAGGGATTCGCGGTGGTATTCCACCGCAGGGTGAACGCCGGAAACGTCCAGGACGCGGTAAAACTGTTCGCTGCGGAGATCGAACACAACGACATCCCCTCCGACGGCCTGGTGCTGAGCTTCGACGACATCGCCTACGGGGAAAGCCTGGGCGTCACCGCCAAGTTCCCCCGCCATTCCATCGCCTTCAAGTGGGCCGACGAAAAGGAGGAGACTACTTTAAAGGAAATGGAGTGGGGCGCTGCCCGCACGGGGATCATCACGCCGGTGGCCATCTTCGAGCCGGTGGAGCTGGAGGGCACCAGCGTCAGCCGCGCCAGCGTGCACAACGTCAGCATCTTCCGGGCGCTGAAGCTGGCGGTGGGGGACCGCATCACCGTCTATAAGGCCAACATGATCATTCCGCAGATCGCGGAGAACCTGACCATGAGCGGGCCGGATCCCGTGCCGGAATTCTGCCCCGTATGCGGCGCGAAGACCGTGATCCAGGAGCGGGAGGACGTGCAGGTCCTGATCTGCCCGAACCCCGCCTGCGCGGCCAAGCAGATCAAGAGTTTCGACCTGTTCGTGAGCAGGGACGCCATGAACATCGAAGGCATCTCCGAATCTACGCTGGAGAAGTGGATCGCTGCAGGCATTCTGCACGATTTCGCGGACCTGTACCATCTCGATGAGCATAGGGAAAAGATCGTCACCATGGAAGGCTTTGGCGAAAGATCCTTCGAAAAGATCTGGCAGGCAGTCCAGAATTCCCGCCATACCACCTTTTCCAGGCTGGTAGGCGCTCTTGGCATCGCCGGCATCGGCACCGCCAACGCCAAGCTGCTGTCCAAAGCCTGCGGAGGCAGCCTGGAAGCGCTGCGGGCGGCGGACGCGGAGGAGCTGGCAGCCATCGGCGGCATCGGACCCATAACGGCCGCGGCCATCTGCAAATACTTCCGGGAGCCGGTAAACCAGGCCCTGCTGGACAGACTGCTGCCTCAGCTTACCTTCGAACAGGAGGAGGCTCCCGCCGGAAACGGTTTTGACGGACTAACCTTTGTCATCACCGGCAATGTGGTCCACTATGCCAACCGCAAGGAACTCCAGAAGGAGATCGAAAGCCTGGGCGGCAAGGTGGCCGGCAGTGTCTCCGCGAAGACC
>JAGAEH010000182.1 GCA_017613225.1 Lachnospiraceae bacterium | reverse complement strand
GGCGGCAGCGGTCATGGCGGCGGCGGAGCCGCACTCCGCCTGGCAGCCGCCGGTGGCGCCGGCCAGGGAGGCCCGGTAGTTGATCACCATGCCTACCGCGGCGGCGGTAAACATGGACATCAGCACGTCTTCGCGCTTCGCGCCTTTTTCCCGGAGCATGCTCACCAGACAGCCCGGCATGATGCCGCAGGAGCCTGCGGTGGGGGCTGCCACGATCTTGCCCATGGAGGCGTTGTATTCCGCCACACCCACGCCCCGGGCCACGGCACGGTCCAGAAAACCGCCCATCAGGCCCTCCTCTGAGCTGAAGCGCTGCATCATTTTATAGGCGTCGCCCCCGGTCAGTCCGGAGGTGGACTTCAGGCCGGGCACCTGGCTCTTGTCGATGGAGTCCTCCATGACGCCCAGACGCACCGCCATCATGTCCAGCAGTTCCCATGCGCTCTTTTCCATGTATTCGGCCTGGTCGGCCAGCACTGCGTCGCTGATGCGGCAGCCCTGGTTTTCGGCCTCTTCCACAAGTTCTGCAATGCTCTTATATTCCATGGCGCCCTCCTACAGTTTCTTCATCAGGATCACGTTGATGACGTTGGGCAGCAGTTTCAGGCTGGTCAAAAACGAATCCGGCACCTCGTTGTCCGTCTCGATCATCATCAGGGCCTCGCCGCCCCGCTTTTTGCGGGACATGCGGAAGCTGGCGATGTTCATCTCCGCGTAGAACATGAAGTTGGTCACGGCGGCGATGGCGCCGGGCTTGTCGATGTGGCGGATCAGGATGGTGTTGTTGTTTCCCGTGTACTCCACATCCATGCCGTTGACGCTCTTGACGAAGATGTTTCCGCCCCCGATGGAAGCGCCTTCCACGGTGGATTCCTTGCCGCTCTTGCCCACCAGGCGGATGATGGCCGTGTTGGGGTGGGCGTCCGGCAGGTCCACGTTCTCAAAAGTGTAGAGGATGCCGTTTTCCTTCGCGATCTCCAGGGAGCGGGGCACGTCGTCGTACCAGGAGTGCATCCCCAGACAGCCGGCGATCACGGCCCGGTCGGTGCCGTGGCCCTTGCCGGTGGTGGCAAAGGAGCCGGCGAACTGGATGTGCGCCTCGGCGACATCGTCCTCCAGCATCTTCCAGGCCACGCGGCCCAGGCGCACCGCGCCGGCGGTGTGGGAAGAGGAAGGCCCGATCATGATGGGGCCGATGATATCGAATACAGTGGACATGACTACCTCCGTTCTACAGTTCCGCGGTGTCCAGCATGATGGTGAAGGGGCCGTCGTTTAAGAGCGATACGTCCATGTGGGCGCCGAAGACACCGGCCTCCGTGTGGATCCGGTACTGATTGTTCAGGCGGTCCAGCGCGTACAGATAGAGCTGCTGCGCATGCTCGGGACTGCCCGCGTCCAAAAAGGAAGGGCGGTTGCCCTTTTTGCAGTTGGCGTACAGGGTGAACTGGGAGATCAGCAGGATCTCTCCTGCGACGTCCTGGACGGACAGATTGGTCTTGCCGGCTTCGTCGGCAAAGATCCGCAGGTTGACAAGTTTTTTTAACAGCTTGTCCGCGGCGGCGGCATCGTCCGCGTCGCAGGCGCCTAAAAAGACCAGCAGACCGTGGCCGATCTGCCCGGTGATGACGCCGTCCACGCTGACGGAGGCCCGGCGCACGCGCTGGATCAGTGCTTTCATGAAAATACCCCCTCCCTTGCCTCACATTATAGACCAATTCTCCGAAAAAGGGTATACCGAAAGAAAAGAATTATGTTATGATACAATTTACGTGCAGGAGGGAGAGAATACTTCGCGATGGCTGAGAACAGAAAAGAGATCATCAAAGACCTGACGGTGGGGAGCGTGCCGAAGCAGCTGCTTACCTTTGCGGCGCCTCTGATCGCGTCGGGCTTTCTGCAGACCTTCTACAACATGGTGGACATGCTGGTGGTGGGCCACTGGGTCGGTACCAACGGCCTGGCGGCGGTGGCCATCGGCGGCGACGTGCTGCACTTTCTGATGTTCATCGCCCTGGGCATGGCCAGCGCGGGGCAGATCATCATTTCCCAGTTCATCGGAGCCAAGCTGTACGAAAAGGTCAGCCACATGATCGGCACCCTGTTCACTTTCATTCTGTCGGCGGCCGTGGTGATGACACTGGTCTGCTTCCTGCTTCGCTACCAGATCCTGAATTTCCTGAACACGCCGGCGGAGGCCTTCGACTACGCCTACAGCTACGCGGTGACCTGCATCTTCGGCCTGATCTTCATCTACGGCTACAACCTGGTCAGCGCCATCCTCCGGGGCATGGGCGACTCCCGCCATCCTTTTGTGTTCATCGCCATCGCGTCGGTGCTGAACATCATCCTGGACCTGCTGTTCGTGGCAGTATTCCACATGGGACCCTTCGGCGCGGCCCTGGCCACGGTGATCGGCCAGAGCGTCAGCTTCCTCTGCGCCCTGGGAGTGCTCTACCGCAGAAGGCAGGAGCTGGGCTTCGACTTTAAATGGAAGAGCTTCGGCTTAAAGATGGACGTGTTCCCCTCCCTGATCAAACTGGGGATCCCGCTGTCCATCCAGTCCGCGGCCATCTCTTTATCCATGCTGTTCATCAGCCGCTGGATCAACGCCTACGGCGCGGTCCACACCACCCTCTACGGCGTCTCCCGCAAGATCGAATCGGTGCTGAACACCGTCTCCCAGGCGCTGTCCACCTCAGGCGGCTCCATGAACGGCCAGTGCATCGGCGCGGAAAAGTACGACCGGGTGCCCAAGGTGATGTGGACCATCGCCCTGTTCGGCTCCGTGATTGCCATCGTCATGAGCATCGTGACCATCTCGGCGCCGGAGGTGCTGTTCGGCCTGTTCTCGGATGACGCCGAAGTGCTGGGCCTGTGCGGGATCTTCGTGATCCCCATCGTCCTGAACTATCTTGGCGCCGTGCTGCGTCCGGTGATGTTCTCCCTGATCAACGGCTCCGGCAACGCCAGGCTGAACCTGGCGGTGGCCCTGCTGGACGGCATCATCGTCCGCATCGGCCTGGCCTACTGGCTGGGCAAGACCCACGGCGTGATCGGCTACTGGTACGGCGCGGCCCTGGCCGGCCTGATGCCCTTCGTGATCGGCATCATCTACTACTGGAGCGGCAAGTGGCGCACCAATAAGTATCTCATCAAGAACAGATGATCAAGTCCACCATCCGAAAGAATACCTGGCGGGCCATCTACCGCCTGCTGGACCGGGTCTCCCCGGTCCCCTTCGACTGCGGCACCGTCTGCGGCGCTGCCTGCTGCATGGCGGAAGGCGACGTGGGGATCTACCTGCTTCCCGGCGAGGACAAGATCCACGACAAAAAGGCCGGGTGGCTGGAGTGGAGCGTTCAGAGCACGGAAGAATACGATTTCCCGCTCTCCTGGCAGGGCAAGGTCTACTTTGTCAGATGCAAGACGCCGCCCCGCTGCCCGCGGCAGCTGCGGCCCATCCAGTGCCGCACCTTCCCGCTGATGCCGGTGTTCGGCGAGGACGGGGAACTGAAGCTCGTCTATGATAATACAAAGCTCCCGTACAGCTGTCCGCTGATCGAAAGCCAGGCGCAGCTTTCCGAGAGCTTCGTTAAGGCCACCGCCACGGTGTGGAGGCATCTGGTGCGGGACCCGCTCATTCATGATCTTGTAAAGATGAATTCCATCGGTTCCTGAGAGCCGCCGCCCCATCGCCGTTTGCATCGGAAAGAGGGGCAGCGCTGTTCAGGGGCAGACAAATAAAAAGGCCGCGGGGAGACCCGCGGCCTGTGCAGTTTTATGCTTTACTGCTGATCGTTCTGATTGTTGGAGTTCGGATCCTGATAAGTAGGATTGGTGTAAGGGTTGTTCGGCGCGCCGTAGGGGTTGCCCGGGTTGTTGTAAGGATTGTTGGGGTTATAGCCGTAGTTGTTCACGGACTGCTCGGGGGGAGTGTTTTTCAGCTGGTTGGCGCCGTAGATGTACAGTCCCGTCAGGATCACACCGATGAGGGTGAAGATCCAGTTGATCACTTCGGAGCCGATCCCGGAGATCAGCAGAATGGTGCCCAGAAGGAGCAGCGCCAGGGCGGCGATGCCGATGATACGGCACATGCCGGCTTTTTCCGGCTTCTTGCTGTTGATGACTCCCAGGAGACCGGCAACGGTCATGACCACCGTGGAGAGCAGCAGCAGGATCAAGCCGAACAGAACGCTTCCGCCCAGCAGACGCAGAACGGCTCCGGCGTCGACGAGCTGCGCGAAGTTGACGATGACAGCGATCACGCCCCAGATCAGGAGCAGGATGCTGGCGATTTTAAAAAGTGAAGAACCTTGTTTCTGCATAAAAATAGCCTCCTCAAAAGAATATCAAGAATATTATAATAAAAAGGCGAAAAATCTCAACTATATTTCCAGGTCACTGGTTCTCGCTGCCGGAGGGCGCCTGCGTGCCGCCGTCCTGACCGGTGTAGTTCTGGCCGG
>JAGAEH010000181.1 GCA_017613225.1 Lachnospiraceae bacterium | reverse complement strand
GGACAGCGGAACCGTCCCCGTGTCTTCATCTTGAGGACAGCGGAACCGTCCCCCTGTCTTCATCTTGAGGACAGCGGAACCGTCCCCCTGTCTTCAGGGGAACACAAAAGGACCGTCCCTGTGTGTTTTGAAAGTCCCCATGTCTTCATTCCAGTGTAAGGCGAATAAACCCGCGCACGGGGGCGCTCTCGCCTATGCCGCGTTCGTTGCAGCCGGGCGTCCAGCCCATCTCTCCGGTCCAGCGCTGCTTTTCCCACTCGATGCGGCCGTTGATGCCGGGCAGGGGATCACCGGCTTTGTAGGTGTAGCCGTAGCGGTCGGTCTCGGTCTTGGCGAAGTACTTTTCGCCCCGGGGGAAGATGGCTTCCACCCAGTAAGTCCCGGGCTGGTCCGGCAGTCCGGGCAGCTTTTTGCCCACGCAGCCGCTGTCATCCGCGTAGTAATGGAAGGAGAAGGTGTCGTTCTCCCCGGTGTTCTTCACCAGCTCGTGGCCGTAGGAATAGGCGAAAAAGCTGTCCTCGACAGTCTGCTTCAGCGCGGGATCGGACAGCTGCAGCACCGTGCCCGCCAGGCGGCTGGCCACCACCGGCCTGGGCAGGTTGTTGTCGTTTCCGCGGTGGGCGTAGACTTCATGGCTGTAGCAGCTTTCGATCAGGCGGTCCCGCAGTTCCTCCACGTCAAAGTTCTTCTCCGGGCCTTCCATCCAGTGGACGCGGTCCAGAAGATCCGGCTCTTTGTTGGAGCGCATGTGGGCGAACTGGGTGCCCAGGGCCTCGATGGCCCTGCGGTATCCGGGATCCGCGGCGGTGGTCAGCACCACGGCGCGGTTGCACTCCGGATGGCGGTAGTTGTAGATGGAATCCGCGGAATCATCATTCAGGATCACCAGCGTGGCGCCCCACTGGGCGTTGGTCTTTGTGTTGGTGTCCCGGCGCCAGACTTCCTCGAACAGGATGTCGTCCATGCCCTTATCGCTGCGGTAGGTGCCGATGCTGCCGTCCGCCTTCAGACAGAAGCCGTAGAACGTGTCCTTCGCGCTATCCGGCCCGGCGATCCCGGAGTCCGCGGACATGGTGTTTTCAATGTAAAAGCCGAAGCGCTCCGGCACGTTGTTGATGGGATAGGTGTTGATGAAAGCCTGAATGAAGGCCTTCGCCTTTTCTTCGAACTTCGGCTGTTCCATCTCCGTGAAGCCCTCCCCGGTGATGGTGATGATGCGGTAGTCGTTGCTCACCAGTTCGTGGGAGTAGCGGCCGCCGTCCACGGGATAGAAATCCGCGGGATGGAAGGGGGTGTCGATGCTGAAGGGATAGTCCAGCTCGAAATGTCCGCCGCCATAGACGGGATCCTCCGGGTCGGCATCGATGACCAGGTGCAGCACATATTTGCCCACGCCGCTGGGGCCGGGAATATACACGTTCGTCCCGATGCCAGGGACCCCCAGTATGGTGCCGCGGCTGCCGTCAAAGTTCTGCAGATGCCAGCTGTAGATCAGGTGCAGCTTCGAAGGATCCGCGTCCTTCCGCAGGTTGATCCGGGGCAGCTCCACCGGACAGCCGTCATAGGGCTTGGAGAGGATCGCTTCGTTGTAGCGGTCCTGCCACAGCTCGCCGTAGTTGTGGATCTCGGCGCGGTCATCCCCCTCGGGAAGATAGGGGAAGACCTCCAGATCCTCGTAGCTGCCCAGGCTGTAGACGGGGGTGTACTCCCGCACGGTGAAGGTGCGGTCGCCCTTTTCCGGCAGGGTCAGGACGCAGGGCTTTCCGTGGTAAGTGCCGGTGAAGACGGCGTCCACCCTGTAGGTGCCGGCGGGCAGCGTCAGCGGCGTGTCCACGGGCACGTTCTCGTAAAGCGTGCATAGAGAACCGTCCCCCATGCACGAGCTGACGGTCATGGTGAAGGCGCCGGCCACGCCCTGGTTGTCGGCCTCGTCCCCGGTCAGATCCTCGGCGAAGACCTTCTTGCAGTAGCGCAGACGGCCCGTTTCCGGATTCTCCGGCAGGCGGATCAGGAAGTTCTCCCGGTTCAAAAGCACCGGCGCGTTGTCGTAGAACATGTCGTTATAGGGCTGGAACTGCAGCTGGGGATTGTGGGAGAGCAGGCACAGGGTGCTGCGCCACACTTCCTTGCACAGCTCGCAGAAGCCGAATTCTTCCTTCTGGGTGCGGTCGTAGACCTGGTTGGAGCCCACGAAGCGCATCTTGCAGGCTTCCACGGGACGGAACAGGTTCAGATATTCCGGCGTGGTGGGACGGCCCTCGTAGAAGGGATGCAGCTTGGTGCCGTTTCGGCCCAGCAGGCGCACCCAGGGGTTCCACTTCTGGAAGTTCTTGTTAAAGAAGTAATCCCGGTAGACCACCTCCAGCGAATTTTTCCAGCTGGCCTTGCAGGCGTCCAGCTGGCCGGTGCCGGAATACAGGTATTCGTCGGGGATCAGAGCGATGTTGTGGCTGGTCTCGTGGATCGTCACGTCGATGTTGGCCCAGCTCAGGTTGGTGTAGCCGCCGCCGGAGGCGCCGTAGGCCGTGGTGTTGTACATGATGATCTTGGAGGAGTCGGTGTTTTTCGGGCAGTAGGCGTTGCCCGTGGCGATGCGCAGCGCGTCGTTGCCGCCTCCCAGGCGCTGCATGCCCATCAGCCATACGTGGCCGCCGAAATAGGTGTCCTTTTTCTTGTAGCGGCCGTCGCTGGAATCGTCGCCGGATACGCCCCGTTCGTTGGAGACCGCGTCCACGCGGAAGAACTTGATGTTCTTCGTGAATTCGGCAAGGGGCGGATAGGTCAGCACCACCCGGGTGAACTGCTGGGCGTAGTAGTGCCACTTGTCCATGTCCTCCGGGGTGAAGCCGTCGCCCATCAGGATCAAAACAAAGCAGTCCTCATCCGGCGTGTTTTCGCTTTCCGGCGTGATGACTGCATAGGGAAACTTCGCGTATTCGGGATCAAGGCCTTCCGCCCGGGGGTCGCGCTGGAGCGGCAGCCGGTCCATGCCCATCAGATGGCACTCCTGTTCGTAGAGAGCCAGCCAGTTCGTGTTGGGATCCAATGACATAAAAAACCTCCATTGTCCGGAACGTCGGCGGCCGGCCGTCTGCCGGACCTTCGAACGCCTGTTTCTATCCATTCTAAAACTACCACATTTCCGGCATTTTTACCACGGGTTTTTCGGCCGCGGGAAGACCGGGCTCGGGTTGTTTTTCGGCAATACAATGTTCCCTTTTTGTCTTGGATTTGTTATAATGCTGACAGTCAAAATGGGTATTGTGTGCAATGATAATACAGGTACACGGAAAGGAAGAACCATGACAGATAAGTCGGCAGTCATCTTCGGCAACAAAACGGCTCCGAAGGACTACAAAAAGGCAGTCAGGTCCAAGAACAAGTACGTCCGCAGGTTCGGTGACGACAGCAATGCCCCGCACCCGGTAAAGATCGTGGAAAACCCGGTGATCGGCCCCATCCTGGGGGTGCAGGACATCCGGGTCTGCGAAGGCGAGGGCGGCATCCCCTTTGATACGGAAAAGGGGATCATCGTGGGCAACATCCGCATGGGCTTCGGACATTACCGCATCTCCATGGCCATGGCCAGCGCGGCCCACGCCCTGGGCTATCAGCCCTACTGGATGGACCTGAATTCCTTCCCCGAGACCACCTGCACCAAGGTGATCGGCGCCCAGAACGATCTGTATTCCCTGGGCTCCCGCATCTCCCAGAAGAGCAGGCTCTTCAACAAATTCGTGTGGGAACCCATCAATTACGAGGGCTTCCGCAAGCTTTCCTACAACGCCTCCGACCAGAAGAACGCGGAGCTGATGGCCCCGGTCTTCGAGGAGATCCCCAAGGACATCCCGGTGATCGGCACCCACGTGTGGCCGGCCCAAGCCGCGCTCCACGCGGGCATGAAATACGTGGTCAACGCCATTCCGGACAACTGGCCCATGGCGCTGCACCTGGCGGAGGGCGCGCTGCATACCATACAGACCCGCAACTCCTGGCAGGGCTACCGCATTCTGAACGGCATGCGGGGCAAAGAGGTGCTGGAACCCATGCCGGCGGACAGCCTTCTGTATACCGGACACTACATCGATCACGAGCTGGTGTCCAACCTGGAGGCGGACACCGCCGCCCGCATGGCCCGCTTTGAGCAGGGAAAGCCCATGCGCTTCCTTCTGACCATCGGCGGCGCCGGCGCCCAGAAGGAGATATTCGCGGCCATCATCAAGTTCCTGATCCCCGCCATCAACAAAGGCAAAGCCGCCCTGTACGTGAACGTAGGCGACTACAGGAACGTGTGGGACCAGCTGGTAAAGGAGATCCCTCCGCTGGCGGAGCTTTCCGCCACTCACTTCGACGACTGGGACGACACCTGCGCCTTCGCGGAAGAAGCCCTGACCGGCGAAGTCACCGGCGTCCACGCCTTCTGGCATCAGAACATCTTCCAGGCCGTGTACGCCACCAACCTGCTGCTGCGCAGCTGCGACGTGCTGGTGACCAAGCCCAGCGAACTGGCCTTCTACCCGGTGCCGAAGCTGTTCATCAAGCGCATCGGCGGCCACGAGCAGTGGGGCGCCATCCACTCGGCGGAGATCGGGGACGGCACCCTGGAGTGCCGCGACATCCCCCACACCCTGCAGATGATCCGCATGTTCATGAAGGACCAGGTCCTGTTCCCCGACATGAACGACTGCATCTTAAAGAACACTGCGGCAGGCATCTACGACGGCGCCTATAAAGTCGTGGAAGCCGCCATGGCACTGAAAGACCGTGTATAAGGGACGTTTC
>JAGAEH010000180.1 GCA_017613225.1 Lachnospiraceae bacterium | reverse complement strand
CGCTGCGCTCCGCTCAGGATGACAGGACCGCTCAAGGGATCCTTCGGCTCCGCTGCGCTTCGCTCAGGATGACAGGACCGCTCAAGGGATCCTTCGACTCCGCTGCGCTTCGCTCAGGATGACAGAACCGTTTAGGGGATCCTTCGACTCCGCTGCGCTCCGCTCAGGATGACAGAACCGTTTAAGGGATCCTTCGGCTCCGCTGCGCTTCGCTCAGGATGACAGAACCGTTTAGGGGATCCTTCGGCTCCGCTGCGCTTCGCTCAGGATGACAGGACCGTTCAAGGGATCCTTCGGCTCCGCTGCGCTTCGCTCAGGATGACATGAAAAAGAGCCGTCGAAACGGCTCTTAAGAAACGATGCTTTCTCAGGAAAGTGTAATATGCTTGTAGGGGATGTGCAGCTCCTCCAGGATCTCCGCCTCCCTGTCGTGGCAGGTGAAAATGAAGATCTGCCCCGCGTAGTTTTCGGACAGCCACTGCAGAGTCTTCTGCAGACGGTCGTGGTCGTACATGGCAAAGGTGTCGTCAAAGAGCAGCGGCATGGACTCGTCCGGCCACAGGAACTCCACGCAGGCCAGGCGCACCGCCAGGTAGACCTGGTCCAGGGTGCCGGAGCTGACGCGGTTGATGGGCACCTGCAGGCCGTGGTGCTCCAGAGTGATGTTGAAGTCCTCGTCGATCATCATGCCGGTGTAGGCGCCGCCGGTGATGCTGCGGATCAGGTCGGAACTGGTCTCCTCCAAAAACAGGCCGAAGGACTCGAACATCTCGTCGCTGATCTTCTGGATGGTGCTGCCGGCGAGGGAGAGGGCTTCCAGCTCCCTGGTGATCTGCGCGTTCTTTTCCAGCTGGTCCGCCAGGCCGTCCATGCGCTCATGCAGCATGCGGAGCGCCACTTCCTTCTGCTCGTACTGCCAGGTGATCTGCCGGGCCTCATCATAAGAACGGCTGACGTTGGCATAGTCTTCCCGGGCGGCGGCCAGCTGGTTCCTGGCGGCTCCCAGCTGCGCGCGGTCCTGCTCGATGGTGTCAAAGAGCCGGTCGTAACCGGAAAGCCGCTCCTCCAGGGCTTTGACCTGATCCGGGCCGATGCCGTCCGGATATTCGCCGAACTCCGCTTCGTACATCTCCGACATCCTCCGGCAGACGAAGCGGAAATCCGCGCCTTTGACCTGCAGGACAATGGTCACGATGGCGATGATCAGCATCAGCAGCGCGGCGCCGCCCATGATCCCGGCCCACATCATGTTCTTCTGGGTGAAGAAGGAATAGGCGAACCAGCCCGCGAACAGCAGGCCGATGACGGAAAGGACCGTCAGCATGGCAAACATGAAGCGGATGGCGCCACGCATGGGAAGGCTGTGCTTGTCCAGGTATTCCTCCGCCTCGCTGTTGTAGCCCCGCAGGTCCTCCAACCGCGACTGGATGTCTTCCCGGGTGGCGATCATGTGGTTGCGCAGGGCGGATTCGCTTTCGGCGATCTCGTCCGAAAGGTGGTTGGCCTGCCGCTCCAGGTTCTGGGTCTTGTTTTCCAGCGCCTGCTTCTGATACTCCAGTTTGGAGACCCTGGGCAGGGCGGGAGAGCTTTCCAGATCCTTCTCCATGCTGGCGATGCGCAGGGTCAGCTCCTCCGCCTCCATTTTGGCGGATTTGGAGAAAGATCTCTCCAGCCGCTTTTTCTGCAGCTGCAGCTTGCTCTGGGCATTGGCCGGATTGATGGTCACGTTGCCCGACGTCTTCAGGTTGATGATATGGTTGCGCAGCTCATCCGCCAGTTCGTGGCCGGTGCCGGCGGAAAGCTGGCCGATGGAGATGGTATTGCGGTAGATGGCGGGGCTCAAGTCGCACAGCAGGCTCCGCAGGTTCTCCGTGGTGGGAGGCACGTCCCGGGACTCGGTCTCGTTGGTGATGATCAGGGGCCGGGCGTCCTTCTGGAAATTGCGGGAGATGGAGTAGAGCTTCTTATCCTTTTCCAGTTCGATCACGCCGGCGTAGGTGCCGCCCTCCCAGGGCAGGAAGCGGGTGTAGTCGTCATTGACCGCGCCGCGGCCGCGGGAACGGTCCATGCCGAAGAACATGGCGTTGAAGAAGGAGTGCAGCGTGGACTTGCCGCTCTCATTTTCGCCGGTGATCAGGTTGATCCCGTCGTTGAAGCCCAGCGTCAGTTCCTTCAGTTTTCCGAAATGGTTGACTGCGAGTCGTTTGATCTTCACGGGGAATCACCTCCTCAGTTGGAATCCAGAAGGGCATTCAGCCCGTAGTACAGCGCGTTCCTGCGGACCGGATCATCACCGGAATCCTTCAGCTCGGAAATAAAGCGGGCGATCAGGTCGCCGGAGTGCTCCAAAAGCAGGTTGTCGATGTTGTATTCCGGCTCCGTGTTGTCGATCACCTTGCTGACCTTTGCCAGCTGATAGATGGCCTCCGGGTCGAAAGTGATCTCCGGGGCGCGGGCGCCGTTTAACGTGATGCGGTAGATGTCGTCCGGGTGCTTCGCGATCTCCTCCCGCAGGCGGTCCAGCAGTTCCGGCTCCAGGGTGTCAGTGTCCACCGCCATTTCGATCTCCCGGTACTGGAGCTCCGCGATGCGGCGCCAGCGCAGGTCGAAGCCTGTCTTGGTCACGTCGCCGGAGAGCAGGCCCCGGGGGCCGGTGTCCGTATTGTCCAGCGGTTCGGGGGAGCCGCAGTAGGCCATCCGCGTGTTCTTGAAGATCCGGGGCTTGTGGATGTGCCCCAGAGCCACATAGTCAAAGCCCGAGCGGGCCAGGGCAGCCAGCTTCACCGGCACGTGGGTCGGATCGCCGCAGTGGGCCATCAGAATGTGGATGCGGTCGTCCTTCGGGGCGCGGATCCCGTCCAGGATGGGATCGGTGATGTCGCGGCTGTGATAGCTGAAGCCGTGGACCTCCGTATTGATGTCCGCGAAATAGACCGAGGACACATAGGGCGTGCCGATGAAGGTCACGTTGGGCGCCCAGGAAAAATCATTATAAGGAGAATTGTCGGTGATGAAGTCGTGGTTGCCCGCTGTGATCACGATCCTGGTCCCGGGGATCTGGGTGAAGTAGTAATTGATGTCCTTCAGCTCCTTGTGGATCGGGATGCGGTTGAACAGGTCGCCCGTGATCAGCAGCAGATCCGCGCGCTCCATCTTTGCCAGCGCGACGATGCGCGGCAGGGTGTTCCGGATGGCCACGGCCCGCTCCTTCGCCCAGGGGGTGTTGGAGTCTGGCGCCGCGCCCAGGTGCAGATCGCCGGTATGGATAAAGTGCATGACTGACCTCCAGTGTATAGGTACTTAGATTATATAGGAAACAAAGGAGATTTTCAATCATTCTGAAAGAAGGGCAGGAATTTGTAAGATTGAGCTTTCCCGGGGAATAAGGTAAAATAAAAAATAGAGAACATTCCCCGTTTCACATTCAGGAGAATTAACATGAATGACAGATTTCCCATGGTCCGTTACGTCCCTTACATGGGCGTGATCTGGGCCACCAACGAAGCTTCCAAACAGGGTTATTATAACGGCCACCCGGACTGGTGCAACCTGGGCCAGGGACAGCCGGAGGTGGGGGACATCCCCGGCGCGCCGCCCCGGATCCGGGACATCGCCCTGACGCCTCAGGACCAGGCCTATGGGCCTTTGGGCGGCACCGTGGAGGTGCGGCAGGCTATCTGCGACTTTGTGAACCGGACCTACCGGGTGGGGAAGAGCAAGTACGGCATTGAAAACGTCAGCTTTGCCTCCGGAGGACGGCTGGCGCTGACCAGACTGTTCTCCATCTTCGCGGACGGGGCCCGGATCGGCTATAAGAATCCGGACTATACGGCCTACGAGGACTATCTGAACCTGCTGCGGCAGCGCTGCGCGCTGATCGAGGTCCGGGCTTCGGAAGAGGAGGCTTTCAGCATCCCACCGGAGCGGTTCGTCCGGGCGATCCATCAGGAAAGGCTGGACGCCTTTGTCTTTTCCAACCCCTGCAATCCCACGGGGGAGGTGATCCTGGGGGAGGACCTGGGGCGCTATGCCCGGGCCGCCCGGGAGGAGAACTGCCTGTTGGGGG
>JAGAEH010000179.1 GCA_017613225.1 Lachnospiraceae bacterium | reverse complement strand
GAACAGCTCGTCGGAGTCCGCCAGCTCCACCATCTTGCCGTAGTACATGACGCCGATGCGGTCGGAGAAGTACTTGACCACGCTCAGATCGTGGGCGATGAACAGGATGGTGATGCCCAGACGGTGGCGCAGGTCGTTCAAGAGGTTGATGATCTGGGCGCGGATGGACACGTCCAGCGCGGAGATGGGCTCGTCCGCGATGATCAGCTCCGGCTCCATGATCAGGCTGCGGGCCACGCCGATGCGCTGGCGCTGGCCGCCGGAGAACTCGTGGGGATAGCGGGACGCGTGCTCCCGCACCAGGCCCACCGTCTCCAGCATCTCGAAGACCTTCTCGTCGATGTACTTCTTGTCCTTGATCCCCTTGATGATCAGGCCCTCCGCGATGATGTCCCGCACGGTCATGCGCGGGTCCAGCGAAGCGATGGGGTCCTGGAAGATCATCTGGATCTGGTTGACCAGCTTCTGGTCGGCGTATTTCTGGTCGTGGCGGGCGGACTTGATCTCCTCCTGGTTCTTGCGGATGATCTCATCCAGCTCCGCAAGGCGCTTCTGGTCCGTGCAGCCCTTCTTCTCCCGCCGTGCCTCGCGGATGGCCTCCTTATAGCTGCGCACGCCGGCGCAGATGCGCTGGCCCTTGAACCAGACGCTGCCGGAGGTGATGTCGTAGAGGCGGATGATGGAGCGGCCGGTGGTGGTCTTGCCGCAGCCGGACTCACCCACCAGGCCGAAGACCTCGCCCTTGCGGATGTCGAAGCTCACGTCGTCCACGGCCTTGTTGACGGCGAGACCGCCCAGCGGGAAATACTGGCACAGATGCTCGACGCGCAGCAGGACCTCGTTGTTCTCAGTCATTCTCGTCGCCTCCTTCCTGCCGGCTTTCGCCGTCCGGACGGTTCATGCGGGCGATGCGGTCCCGGACGATGTCCGGCATCTCCACCTTGGGCGCGTTGGGGTGCAGCAGCCAGGTGGCGGCGTAGTGGGTGTCGCTGATCCGGAACATGGGCGGCTGCTGCTCAAAGTCGATGTCCATGGCGTACTTGTTGCGGGCCGCGAAGGCGTCGCCCGCGGGCGGATAGATCATGTTGGGCGGCGTGCCGGGGATGGACTCCAGCTTGTCCTTGCTGTCCAGATCCGGCACCGAGGCCAGAAGGGCCCAGGTGTAGGGGTGGGCAGGATGATAGAACACGTCGTCGGAGGTGCCGTATTCCACGATCTTGCCGGCGTACATCACGGCGATGCGGTCGGCCATGTTGGCCACCACGCCCAGGTCGTGGGTGATAAAGATGACCGACAGGTTCCGCTGGCGCTTCAGGTCGTTGATCAGCTCCAGGATCTGGGCCTGGATGGTCACGTCCAGCGCCGTGGTGGGCTCGTCGCAGATGAGGATGTCCGGGTCCGCCGTCAGCGAGATGGCGATGACGATACGCTGCCGCATGCCGCCGGAAAACTCGAAGGGATACTGGTTATAGCGCTTTCGCGGATCGGCGATGCCGACCTCATCCATCAGCTTGATGGCCCGATCCTTGGCGATGCGCTTGGTGACCTTGGCGACGACGCCGCTGGCGTTCTGCTTCAGGTGGTCGATGGCCGCCGCTGTCTCGGCGTCGTAGTCCCGGCCGTTCCTGACGGCCAGCAGCTCCTCATAGTGGTCCGCCAGCCGCTCCAGCAGCCGCACCATGTTGCTCTTCACCAGCTCCATGTCGGTGACGGAAGCCTCCGCCACCTTCCAGTCCGGATCCTTGCCCCGGGCGAGGAGCCGGTCATACTTCTTCTGCTGCCTGTCGTGGATCCGTATGGCCTTCCGGTTCCTGCGGGTGGCGGAGAAATAGCGGTTCAGCTCGCTTTTGAGGCTGGGGCCGAAGGTGTAGCTCAGGCTGTCCTTGGTGAGGGCCAGAGGGTCGATGGCATCCTGCACCAGGCCGGTCAGTTCCTTGCAGGCGGCGCTGCACTCGGCCTTGTCCAGCTTTTCCTTCCGGAAGACCTCCACCTTGCTCCGCAGGGCGGAGATGGCCTTTTCCATGCCCGCGTAGGACTTATCTGCGCTGTGGGCCACGCCCTGGCGAGCGTCAGCGGTGAAGCCCCGCAGAAAATTCTCGTCCATATAGCTTCCCAGGTAATCGTTCAACTCCGGGACCGGCATTTTCTCCGGCAGAGGCTTCCCGGAAAACTTCTCATAGTAGCCCAGGCGGAAGAAATCCGGCGCGGGCTTCTCCAGAGCTTCCTTCAGGATGGCCTGGGTTTTGCGCAGGTCGGCGATCAGGGACGCCGCATCCCCGCCCCGCTTCACGGGGCCGGAGCGCTTCTTCATCGAAGCGCCCAGGGCCTTGATTTCCACGGCCTTGTCACCGGGCACCACGTATTCGTGGAGGGACTTCTTCGCCTTGTCGGCAATGCTCTTCACCCGGTAGGGAATATCCTTGGCGGCCTTCTTCTCCAGCTCGAAGGCCAGCAGCTCGATATCCTCCACGGCCTCCACCGCAGCCTCATGGGCGTCGTTGTAATCCCCCTCCAGCTTCACATGGCGGAATTCAAAGCTGTTGAAATCCTTGCACATTTTGGAGAAGGCGGCCTTTTCCGCGGGCAGCGCCTCCCCGGTGCGCTGGTCCAGGTTTTTCAGGAAACGGTTGAAGGTGCTGCGGCTCTCCCGCTGGCGGGCCCGGCCCTTGAGGATCATGGCCTCCGTCAGCTGACGCCCGATCTTGACGATGGGGTTCAG
>JAGAEH010000178.1 GCA_017613225.1 Lachnospiraceae bacterium | reverse complement strand
GAGCTGAGATATTCAATCCTGCCGTAACCGAGAGGATGCTTTTTATCTGGTTTCTTGTTCCCCAGCTTGGCGCCGATGATGGTGATCACCGAGGACAGCGCGTCCGAGAGGTTGTTCACCGCATCCAGCGTCACCGCGATGGCGGCGCCGATGATGATCAGCCCCGCGGTACTGTAATCCGCAGCCTCGGGGTGGATGATCTTTTTGATGGATTCCACCAGGGAGGTAATGCCGGCGTACAGTACGATGGCCGCCACCACAACCGCCGTCAGATACTCGATGCGGGCGTAGCCCAGCGGGTGCTTTTTGTCCGGTTTTCTGTTGGCCAGCTTTGTCCCGATGATGGTGATCACCGAGGACAGCGCGTCCGACAGGTTGTTCACCGCGTCCAGCACGATGGCGATGGAGTTGGCCAGCAGGCCGATCACCGCCTTGAATCCCGACAGCAGAAGGTTCGCCGCGATCCCCATGATGCTGGTCCGCACGATGACCTTATCCCGGGACTGGACTTCCTTTTCCGGCATTTTCAGTCCGTCTTCACTCGTCTCTTTTCCCATTTTACTTCACCCCCGTCAGTTTCGCTTTCAGCGTGTCGATCTGTTCCTCGCTCAGGCCGCAGGCCTTCAGATAGGCCCTGGCCGCCCCGGCCAGATCGGCCGTATTCAGATCCGCGGCCGCGTCCCCGATCATGCCACGGATCATCGGATCCAGCACGTTTTCCACGATGACGTTGTAACGGGCGGGATCCTTCTCCTTTGTGATCTGATAATAATTGTCATAGGTGATCATGTAGTCGTCCACGATCTCCTGGTAGCCGGCGCCGCAAAGGGCCTCCAGCAGCATGCAGACGAAGCCCGTCCGATCCTTGCCCTCCGTGCAGTGTACCAGATAAGGGCCGTCGCTGTCCAGCATGGTCCCCAGACCTGCGCTCAGCAGAGGCTTGTCCTCCCCGGAGATCTCCGCCAGTCCGTCCGCCAGCTTTTTCTGAAACTCTTCGGAGCCGAAATTGGTATTCAGCGCCATCAGGGCGATCTTGTCCGACTCTTCCAGGCTCTTCCAGTACGGGGAGTCGAAGTCCTCTCCGCTCATGTATTTCTCGATCTTCTCCCGGTTGTCGGCCAGATCCAGGATGTAGTCCACCCCGGCCTTTTCGATCAGCCTGTCCACATAGGACGCCCGGTTGTGCTGGTTGTCGCAGGGCGAGGCCGAACGGTACAGGACGCCGGGCCTGATATCCCCCACCGCCACATTTCGGAAGTTGGCAAAGACCTCATCGCTGGGGAATTCGGAGCGTTCGTCCTTATAGTGGATGTCCCGGGCATTCTGGATGTCCAGGAACGCCCCTTCCTTCACGCGGGTGATGGTGGCGGTATCCCCGTCCTTTAAGCCGGCCGTGACCCAGAGGCTGTCGCCGTTGTTGACGGCCGCGTCGATATGGGGATAGCCCGGGTAGGCCACCAGCAGGGGCTCGCCGGTCTGCGTGTAATAGCCGTTATAATAAGGGATCCCCTCCAGCTTGTAACCGTTGGAGAACTCCAGATCGACGCTGTCGCCGTAGGCAAAGCCCAGGGCGTTGAACTCGTCGATGGTCTTATCGATGTAGACGCCGCCGAATTCCGTCTCATGGATGACTTTGCAGTCTTTCAGCACAGGGGCCTTCCCCGAACATCCGCCAAGGGTCAGGCTGCCGCAGAGCATCACCGCGCACAGCAGGACTGTCAGAATCCTTGTTTTCATCCTCTTCATTTCTTTCTCCTTGCTCTATTCAAACAGATGGCAGCTGCAGACGTGATCCGGCGCGATCTTCTTCGCCTCCGGCTGCGCCTGTCTGCACCGCTCCGTAACGTAGGGACAGCGGGAGGCATAGCAGCAGCCTGTCACGGCCTCCTCTGCTCCGTAGACCGGCGGGCGGCGCGTTCTGGCGGCCGACCGGTCCGGGTCGGCGATGGGGATGGCATCGATCAGCGCTCTGGTGTAAGGATGAGCCGGATGGCCGATCACCTCTTCCGCTTCGCCGCACTCCAGAAGCCGTCCCCGGTACATGATGCCGACACGGTCCGACATGTGCCGCACCACGGACATGTCGTGGGAGATGAACAGGTAGCTCAGTCCCTTCTCCTGCTGCAGGCGCTTCAGCAGATTGATGATCTGGGCCTGGAAGCTCACGTCCAGGGCCGACACCGGTTCGTCGCAGACGATGAACTCCGGCTCCACCGCCAAAGCTCTGGCGATGCCGATGCGCTGCTGCTGCCCGCCGGAAAACTCCCCCGGATAGCGCAGGGCGTCCTCAGGGAACAGCCCCACCTGCCGCAGCAGTTCCTCCGCCCGCTGCCGGTACTCTGCCCGGGAACCGCACATGCGGTTGGCCCGCAGACCCTCCGCCACGATGTCCCCCACTTGGTACTTCGGATCCAGGGAGCCTGCCGGGTTCTGGAAGATGATCTGCATGCGCCGGCGGTAGGCTGCCATGTCGGCTTTGGTGATATCCACGCCGTCAAAAGTGATCCTCCCCGCCGTGGGCTCGATCAGCCGCAGCACGGTCCTGCCGGTGGTGGTCTTGCCGCTGCCGGACTCTCCCACCAGGCCAAAGCAGTTGCCCCGCTCGATAGAAAAGTTCACAGCATCCACCGCCCGGAACATGCGGCGCCTGCCGCGCTGGTCCCGGACCGAGAAATCCTTTGTCAGGTCTTCTGCTTGAAGGATCTTGCTCATCTTGTATCCTTATCTATTTTTGCAGATCGGCTTGCCGCCCTCTGCTCTTCTCATCTGTCTTTAACGGCGCGGCGTGCCGCGCTTTAGGCCCTGTCAGTCATTCCGCAAAATGGCAGGCCGCGAAGTGGCCTTCCTCCACTTCCTTCAGCTCCGGGCACTCTTTCCGGCAGATCTCCGCAGCCTTTCCGCACCTGTCGCAGAAGGGGCAGCCCTCCGACAGCCGGAACACGTTCACCGGCGTGCCTTCGATGGGCTGCAGGGGAACGTTTTTGTCATGCTCCATGGTAGGCACCGCGTTCAGCAGGCCGGCGGTATAGGGATGGCAGGGTCTGTAGAACAGCTGGCGCACCGTGCCGGCTTCCGCCACCCTGCCGCCGTACAGCACGGCGACTTTGTCACAGATGTCCGCCACCACGCCGAAACTGTGGGTGATGAACAGCACCGACAGATCCTCCTGCTTCGCGTAGTCCTTCAAAAGCTGCAGGATCTGGTCCTGGATCGTCACGTCCAGAGCCGTGGTGGGCTCGTCGGCGATCAGAAGCTTCGGCCCGGTCAGCAGCGCCATGGCGATCATCACCCGCTGCCGCATGCCGCCGGACAGCTGGAACGGATACCTGCGCATCACTTCTTTTGCCTCGTGGATCCCCACCCGCTCCAGCATGGCGGCCGACCGCTCCTTCGCCTCTGCCTTGCCGCAGATCCGATGGGCCAGCAGGCATTCCGTCAACTGATAGCCCACGGAAAAACTGGGGTCCAGGCACTGCATGGGGTCCTGGAAGATCATGGAGAGCTCCCGGCCGCAGAGGGCCCGCAGCTCATCTTCCGGCAGCGCCGTCAGGTCCGTACCGTCAAAGAGGATCTGCCCGTCGGTGATCACCGCCGACGGGGACAGCAGCCGCATGACGGCATGGGCCAGGGTGCTCTTGCCAGATCCGGACTCCCCCACGATGCCCAGGTTCTCTCCCGGTTCCAGACTCAGGCTGACGTCGTTCACCGCATGGGCAATGCCTTTATCCGTGCGGAATTCCACGCTCAGGTCTTTGATCTCCAGAAGCTTTCCCATCAGCGTTCCTCCTTCGCCAGGGCGTCCCGCAGGCCGTTTCCGATCACGTTGATGGACAGCACGCAGATGAACACCACCAGGCAGGGCATCACGATCTGCAGCGGCGCGCTGAGGATGCTCTGGAGCCCCTCTTTTACGATGGTGCCCCACTCCACCCTGGGCATCCGCACCCCCAGGCCCAGATAGCCCATGATGGTGCAGGTCAGGATCGCGTCCGAAAGGTTGGACGCCACCTGTACGATCAGCGGCCCGCTGATGTTCCGCAGCACATGTCCTCCGGCGATCCGGAGGCTCTTTACACCCAGCGCCCTGGCGGCTTCGATGTACTCCGAGTCCAGGATCTCCATCACCAGGGTGCGGGAGAGGCGGACCAGCGGCGGCATCAGCGCCAGCGCGATGGCGTATTTATAGTTTCCCTGCCCGCTGGGCAGGCACATTTCAATGAAGACAGCCAGCAAAAAGGTGGGGATGGAGGCCAGGGCATCGTTTGCCCTGGAGATGAACTGATCCACTCTTCCGCCGTAATAGCCCGCCAGAACGCCGAACACCAGGCCGAACAGGGACAGGCCGATGGCCGTAAAGCAGATGCCGAAGGTCAGGCGGCCGCCGTACAGCATCCGGGCAAACAGGTCCCTTCCCACGATGTCCGTGCCCATCAGGTGCTCCCGGCTGGGCGGGGCCTTCACCATGTCCAGATGCATCATCTCCGGGTCCTGGCTGGTCACCAGAGGCGCCGCGATACAGGCCAGAAGGATCAGCAGAAACAGGCACAGGCATACCATGGCCGCCTTGTTCTTGCGGTACCGCCTGACTGCCCTGCGCAGCGGACTGTTCTGATTTATCGCACGCTTCTGTCCGCTCATGCCTTTTTGCCTCCCCCGCTGTAACCTGCCCGGATCCGGGGGCTGATCAGCGCGCAGGCCAGATCCGAAAGGATGTTCAGGATCATCAGCAGCACCGAAAGCACCGCGATGGTGCCCAGGATGACGGCGTGCTGCCCCTTGGTGATGGAGCGGAATACCAGCTGGCCGATGCCGGGGATCGCGAAAAAGTTCTCGGCGACCAGTGTGCCGCACAAAAGCTGCGCGGCCAGGTTGCCCGCCGCGCTGGCGATGGTGATGCAGGAATTCTTCAGGATATGTTTATAGACGATGCTCTTTTTGCCCAGACCCTTGGCCTTCAGCACGGTGACGTACTGCTTGCCGCAGACCTCCAGCACCGCCGAGCGGGTCATCTTCACCACCAGGGCGATGCCCGCGGCGGAGACCACCAGGGTGGGCATCACGAAGGACCGCCAGGAGACCATGCCGGACAGTGGCAGCCAGTGCAGGTTCAGGGTAAAGATCACCATCAGCAGCACCGCCAGGGTGTAGGAAGGGATCGAGGCCAGCACCAGGGAGCCCATGCTCACCAGCCTGTCCCGCATGCCGCCGCTGTTCAGGGCCGCGGTAAAGCCCAGGGGCAGGCCCACCAGCAGCGACACCAAAAGCCCCAATACTGCGATGATCAGCGTCAGCCGCAGACGGTAAAAGATCTCGTAGCCCACGTCAAAGGCCGTGCCCGAACTGCCGAACTCCCCGTGGATCAGCAAGTCATAGCAGTAACGCAGGTACTTGTTGATCAGGCCCGGCTGAGCGTCCGTCTTTTCAAACAGGCGGTCCAGCAGATCCGTCTCCCCCTGCTCATAGCCGCTGCTGTGGATGCCGAAACGGCGGAAGCCCTCCGGACTCGTCACGGAGAGCAGCAAAAAAACTGCCAGAAGGATCGCCAGCAGCGTCGGCAAAAGGAGGATGAATCTTTTCAGAAAATACCGGACCATTATGGGCCTATTGTAGTACGGTTCCGCCAATAAAACAAGAGCGGCGGATCGCTCCGCCGCCCTTTGATGCACTTGCTTTAAAACCGCTGTCAGCCCGCGACTGCCGCGCTTCCTTTCTTCTTGGTGATGAACTGGAAAGCGACTACGGCGCCCACGACCGCCAGACCGATGATGTCGGTCAGGGTGCCGGGGATCATCATGCAGATACCGCCGGCGATCATCGCCAGACGCAGCGGGAACGGAATGGTCTTGAACAGGTAACCGTTCAAGCCCGCTGCCACACCGAAGATGCCAAGCAGTGAGGTGGCGCAGATCTGTACCACCTGGACGATGGTCATGAAGGTGGAAGTGCCTTCCGCGAATTCAAATACCATGGCAGGGCTGAAGGCCAGGATGTAAGGCACGATGAAGGCCGCGATGGCGATACGCGTGGCGTTCAATGCCGTCTTCATCGGAGGCGCCTTGGCGATGGCCGAGCCCGCGTAGGCTGCCAGAGCAACGGGCGGGGTGATGTCCGCCACGATGCCGAAGTAGAACACGAAGAAGTGCGCGCACACCAGCGGGATGCCGATGCGGGGGTCGATCAGGATCGGCGCGCAGGTGGCCGCCATGATGCAGTAGTTGGCCGTGGTGGGAACGCCCATGCCCAGGATGATGCAGCAGATCATGGTCAGCATCAGGGCGATCATGGCGTTGCCGCCGGAGACCTTGACGATCAGGCGGATCAGGGTGGAAGCCAGACCGGTGGAGGTGATGCAGCCGGCCACCAGACCGGCCATGGCGCAGGCCACCGCCACGGAAATGGTTCCGCGGCCGCCCGCCTCCAGCGCATCCAGGATCTTGCTTAGGTTGATGCGGTTATCCTTGTTCAGCAGGCCCACGCCGATGCACAGGAAGATGGCGATGGTAGCCGCGAACTGCATCGTATAGGCGTTGGACGCTACCAGGACTACCAGCACGATCAGCGGGATCAGCAGGAAGCTCTTGGGGAGCAGGGCCCGCATCCTGGGCAGCTCCTCCTTCGGGATGCCCCGCAGGCCCAGCTTCTTTGCCTCCAGGTGGACGGCGATGTAGATGCCCGCGAAATACAGCACGGCGGGCAGGATGGCCTTTAACGCGACCTTGCCGTAGGGCACGCCCATGTACTCTGCCATCAGGAAGGCCGCGGCGCCCATGATGGGCGGCATGATCTGGCCGCCTGTGGAGGCCGCTGCCTCAACGGCGCCGGCGAACTGGGGCTTATAGCCGCAGCGCTTCATCATCGGGATGGTCACGGAACCGGTGGTAACGGTATTGCCCACGGAGGAGCCGGACACCATGCCGCACAGGGCGGAGGAGATGACCGCCACCTTGGCGGGGCCGCCGGCGGAAGATCCGCAGAGGCTGTTGGCCAGGTCGATGAAGAAGTTGGATATGCCGGTCCGTTCCAGGAACGCGCCGAAGATGATGAACACCACGATGTACTTGGCGCAGACGTTGATGGGCGTGTTCATGACGCCGGTGGTGGTGTAGTACAGGTCATAGATGACCTTGCCGAAACGCACGTTCATGAAGGTGTAGATCATCAGCAGGCCTACCACGCACAGGATCGGGATACCGACGCAGCGCCGGCACAGTTCCATCAGCGCCAGGATGGCTATGATGGCCATGGCGATCATGTACCAGTCCTTGGTGACCCTGGTGGCCAGCTGAATGATGGACTTCGCGTTCGCGGCAAAATAGAAGAATGAAAAGGCGCCGGCTGCCATGATCACGATGTCGTACCAGGGCAGGTAGTTGACCTTCTGATTTCCTTTTTTGATCGGATAATGCAGATAACCCAGGATCAGGATCATGCCCAAGAACATGGTCAGCCTGACTTCGGGCAGCGCGTTGGAAAACAGCGTCACATAGATGCTGTACAGCGAAAACAGGATGCTGACCCAGCGGACGATCTGCTTCGGCGTGCCCTCCCAGATCCTGGTGTTGGACTCATTATCATATTTTTTCATGATCTCCTCGACGTCCGCAGCCGTGCCGACGTCGACTTGATCCGCGCTCAGTATCGCGTTTTCAAGAGCGGCTCCCTCGCTCTGAGTATCCATCAGCTCATCGCCGATGGTTTTGTTTTTTTCGGGCTCGCTCATAAACTCTCCTTTCCTTCCCCTTTCGTTTTGTTTCTGTACTCTTCAGGGCAGAAATCAAAGCAGAAGGACTGCCGGTACAGGTCTTTCGGCCTGCGTCCGGCAGTCCCGACGTCAAAAGGTCTTATTTGGTCTTGACAGTGATGCCCTTCTCCTGGAAGTACTTGGCAGCGCCCTTGTGATAAGGAACGGCCTCGTAGGAAGCGGCAAAGTTCAGATCCAGCTCGGCGCCCTTGGCATGGGCTTCCTTGATGCTGTCGATGTTGTTGTAGATGGCGGAGATGAAGTTGTAGACATCATCCTCGGAGACATCGTCGCGGGCCACGATGACGGCGCCCACCGCAACGGTGGTCACGTCTTCAGGGGTTCCGTACACGTCCTTGCCGATGACGTTCTTGCTGTAGTAAGGGGATGCCGCAATCAGAGCGTCGATGTGGGCATCATCCAGGCTTACCAGATACACCGGCTTGGTAGCAGCCAGGGAAGTCACGGCCGTGGTAGGAGCGCCGGCCACAACGAAGGCGGCGTCGATCTTGCCGTCCTGCAGGGCCTCGGTGCTGTCACCGAAGGACTGATAGGTAGGGGTGATGTCGTCTTCCGTCAGGCCATAGGCATTCAGAACGTCGATGGCGTTGAAGTACACGCCGGAACCGGCAGCGCCGATGGAGACGGTCTTGCCCTTCAGGTCCTCAACGGTCTTGATGTCGGGGTTCAGCGTTACGATCTGGACCTGCTCCATGTACAGGTTGCAGATGGTGGAGAAGTTGTCGATCTTGCCGCCTTCCTCGAACAGACGTACGCCCTGGAAGGCATAGGCGCCTACGTCGGACTGCACGAAGCCGATCTGGGCATCGCCGGCTTCCATGGCCTCGATGTTGGCCTTGGAACCGCCGGAGGTGATGGCCGTCACCTGGGTGCTTGTCTTGTCACTGATCACGCCGGCCAGGACCGTGCCGAAGCCATAATAGGTACCCTGGTCGCCGCCGGTGGTAAAGTTCAGGTTTCCGCCGGTCTTACCGCCGCCTTCTTCGCCTCCGCAGGCGCACAGTGAGAACACCATGACCAGCGCGAGGATCAGAGCCAAAATCTTTTTCATCATTGTTTCCTCCTCTTTTTTGATATCATTTTTCACATGCGCCGGCGTCTCAAAACCGGCGCTCCCTTTGTAATTAAATTTTATATATTTTCGCACTTTTGTCAAGGCCTTAACGAAATCTCAGGTCGAAATGTACAGGTTTTTATTTTTCAGTCAATTCGGCAATAGACCGCGGTCTATACTGAATTCTTTCTTCTTTTTTGGGCTCCGGGGATAACAGAAAAGCCCCCGGACAGGGGCTTTTAAAAGAAAAAGATCCGGCACGTCCGCCGGATCCGTGAGCCATCGGGGACTCGAACCCCGGACAACTTGATTAAAAGTCAAGTGCTCTACCACCTGAGCTAATGGCCCATAAAAAAATGGTTCATCCAAACTGGGCTAGTTGGATTCGAACCAACGAATGCAGGAGTCAAAGTCCTGTGCCTTGCCGCTTGGCGATAGCCCATTGAATCTGCTTTGAGACTCCTAAAGGTGGGTAGTGGGACTCGAACCCACGGCCTCCAGAGCCACAATCTGGCGCGCTAACCAACTGCGCCATACCCACCATATTCTGTGACGAATCACAAAGCGGGTGATGGGAATCGAACCCACATGTCCAGCTTGGAAGGCTGGTGTTCTGCCACTGAACTACACCCGCGCGATCCCGCTGTGAAACGCGCAAAAATCATTATATAGAGAAGGGACTGCTTTGTCAAGGCATGACTTTTCCGATTTGCGCGGTTTTTTGAACGGTTTTTCAGCCCTCCGCGCTCTCCTCTTTCTCCAGCCACTCCCGAATCTTCGGGATCATCTGCACGAAGGCCCGGCCCCGGTGGCTGATCAGGTTCTTCTGCTCTTCGCTCATCTCCGCCGTGGTGCAGCCAAACTCCGGCACATAGAACACGGGGTCGTAACCGAAACCGTTCCTGCCCCGCATCTCGCGGATGATCAGGCCCTCTACATCCGCCTCGGTCAGTTCCTCATGGCCGTCCGGAAACACCGCCGCGATGGCGCAGACGAACCGGGCCCTGCGCTCTTCCCGAGGAACATTCTTCTCGTCAAGCATGCGGTTCAGCTCCGCGCATTTCAGGTCGTAAGGCGCGTCCTCGCCCATGAATCTGGCGGAATAAATGCCCGGAAAGCCGTCCAGTGCGTCGATGGCCAGGCCGGAGTCGTCCGCGAACACCAGACCGCCGGTCTGTTCCCACACTGAGCGCGCCTTGATCCGCGCGTTTTCCGCGAAGCTGGTGCCCGTCTCGACGATCTCTCCCGTAAACGCAATGTCCTTCAGGGACAGGATCTCCACCGGCAGGTCTCCCGCCAGTTCCCGAAACTCCCTTACCTTGTCACGGTTCCCCGTGGCCGCTATTATCCTGTGGACCATGATATCCTCCAATTAGTCATTCCCTTCCCCGGAACAGCACTTTCCGCCCTGCAAAAGAATCATTTCTGCCTGAGCGGCGCTTTCCGCCCTGCAAAAGAAGCCTTAAGCGAGCATAAACGAAAGCCCTTGGCGAGGCAACGTCCGGCCGAGGCGTCCCGAGGACCGCTTGCACCGCAGGGCGCCTTGAATCAGCCAAGCCTTACCGGGCTACTAAGCTCGCGCTGCTCGCTAAGGGCCCGGTATGCGTCGCACGTAAGGCGCTGCAAGCACCGCCTAAGTGCTCTCGCAAAGTCGCTTTCGTTCCGCGAGCGCAGGCCTTTTGCAGGGCTGAATCTGCTCTATTGCTGCCTTTTCGGCGGCTTCGGCCCGGGGAACTGATAAAAGTAAGTCTTCATCATCCCGTTGTAGATCTTCCGGTTCTTCTCCGCCTTCTTCCCGATGTACTTCTCCGCGTCCTCATAGGCCGTGATGATGTACGCCGACCAGGTGTCCAGAAGCGCCAGCCGCTCCCCGATGGTCCTGTACAGCGCCGGCAGCGCCTCCTTCTCCTCGATGCGCTCCCCGTAGGGAGGGTTGGTGATGATGAACCCGTATTTATTGTGATGGCTCAGCTTTTCCACCGGCCGCTGCTGGAAATGGATCAGATGGTCCACCCCGGCACGGCGCGCGTTGTCCCGGGCGGCCTTCACGATGTCCCCGTCGATGTCATAGCCCTGGATCTCCGTCACCACGTCCATCAGGATGCGGTCGTTGGCCTCCGTCACCGCCTCGTACCAGGCCTTTTTCGGGATCAGTTCCGTCCAGTTCTCCGCCGTGAATTCCCGGTCCATCCCCGGCGCGATGTCCGCCGCCATCAGCGCGGCTTCGATGGGAAAGGTGCCGCTGCCGCAGAAAGGATCCACCAGGATGCGGTCCCGCTTCCAGGGCGTCAGCATGATCAGCGCCGCTGCCAGCGTCTCCGTGATGGGCGCCGCGCTCACCAGCTTGCGGTAGCCCCGCTTGTGCAGCGACTGTCCGCTGGTATCCAGACCCACCGTGACCCGGTCCTTTAAGACGGCCACGCGGATGGGGAATTCCGCTCCCGTCTCCGGAAACCACTCCATGCGGTAGCGGGCCTTCATGCGCTCCACGATGGCCTTTTTCATGATGGACTGGATGTCCGACGGGCTGAAGAGCTTGCTCTTTACCGAATTGGCCTTGGTGACCCAGAACTTCGCGTCCGGCGGCAGATATTCCTCCCAGGGCAGCGCCCTGGTAGCCTCGAAGAGTTCGTCCCAGGTCCGGGCCTCAAAACTTCCCACTTGCAGCAGCACCCGCTCCGCGGTGCGCAGGAAGATGTTGGCCCTGGCGCAGCCCTCCGGCCCCGCCAGGAAGCTCACCTTTCCGTCCTCCACCGAGGCGATCTCATAGCCCAGGTCCGTGATCTCCCGCTTGCAGACCGCCTCCAGTCCAAAGTGGCAGGGGGCGATCCAGGTATATAGCTTTCCTTGTTCCTTCGTATCCATGGGGTTAGTGTAACAGAAAACACCGGCCAATGAAACCGGTGTTTTCAAAGATCGTTTCAATTATTCTTCGTACTCGGTGGTGTCTTCGCCGCTGGGCTCCGTGTCCTCCTCGGTGGGAGCCTCCGTCGGCGCCTCGGTCTGCTTCTCCGTGGTCTCCTCCGGCGGCTGGGTCTCAGGCGGTTCGGTCTGCTTTTCCGTCTGTTTTTCGGTCTGCTTTTCGGTCTGTTTCTCCGTCTGCTTCTGGGTCTGCTTTTCCGTCTGCTTTTCGGTGGCCTTTTCCGTAGCCTTTTCCGTCGCCTTCTCCGTGGCCTTCTCCGTCGCCTTCTCCGTGGCTTTCTCCGTCTGTTTTTCGGTGGCCTTCTCCGTAGGAGCCTCCGTCTGCTTTTCCGTCTCCTTCTCCAGGACCTTGATGATCACCTTGGTCACCGCCGCGTCATACTGGTCCGTCTCCGGCGCCTTCACGGTGATGGTGGCGGTGCCGGCCTTCAGCGGCTTCACTTTCCCGCTGGAAGAAACGGTACACACGGAGGGATCGCTGCTGACGTAGGTCAGGGTGGAATCCCCGTTGGTCTTCATGTCCAGTTTGAACGCCTTGTCGCCGGCGTGGACTTCATACTCGCTCTTCCTGGTGATGGTCTGGGGCTGGCGGTCCACGGAGGTCCTGCCGCCGTGCACCACCACGATGGTGCCCAGGGACACGTAGTCGAAGAGCTCCGCCGCCTTCTCCAGGGGGAGGTTGATGCAGCCGTGGCTGCCGTGGTACAGGTATCTGGTGCCGCCGTAGGTGGAGCGCCAGGAGGCGTCATGCAGGCCGATGCCGCCGTTGAAGGGCATGAAATAGTTCACCCAGGAACGCCAGGTGGGACCCACCAGATAGCGGTTGGTATCCTTGGAAAAGATGCTGAAAACACCTGTCGGGGTGGCGTGGCCGTCGGAGACCTTGCCGGTGACGCAGGGGGAGGAAAAGACCTGGGTGCCGTCCTGATAATAATAGACGGTCTGCTCCGTCAGGTCGATCTCCACATAGTTCCCGCCGAAATCGACGATCTCGCCTTCCACGATCTCCGCCGGTCTGTAGAGGGCGATGATCTTGCCCGAGACCTTCCGCTTCAGCTGCAGCAGCAGGCTCTGGAACAGGGTGTTTTCGTCCACCACCTTGCCGGCGGTGGTGACCCGGACGTCCACATAGTGTCCGGCGGTGGTCAGAAACTGCGCCGTCTTGTAGGTGCTGGAGGAGTAGGGGGCGCCCACTTCATTGCAGTAGGCGGTGATGGCGTTCTCGTCGAATTCCAGGTTCAGGCCGTCGCTCTTGACCAGCAGGAAGGAGGCCAGCGACTTGCGGTCGATGGTCACGGTCTTTTCTTTCTCGCTGCCCGGAGGCATGAAGGAAAGGACGATCTCCAGGTCCAGATAGCGCTTCGCCCGCTCCAGGGCGTCGGCGATGAGCCGGCTCTCCGACACCTTCTCGCCTTGGGAGTAGAGGTATTCGGAACGCAGGACCGCACTGGGTTCGAGGCCGCCGATGACCGCCTTCAGCTGATCCATGGCCTTGGTGTAATCCCGATGATAGCCCTCATCACCGTCCACGGCCAGGATCCGGGCATTCTCCCGGTCCACCATCAGATGGGCCCGGGTGGCGTCCAACAGCACCTGTCCCTCTTCCCGGTCCGGATCTTCCAGGTCCTGGGGCTCCGCCTTCGTGGTCTCCTCCGGTGTTTCGGTCTCGGTCATTTCCGCGGGTTCGCTGCCTTCGCCGCTCTCCTGGCTGCCCGTGCCGCTTTCCGGCTCGGCAGTCTCCGCTTCCGTGGTAGGCGCTTCCGTCGTCTGTTCCGCCGCCTTGGTGGCCTGGGGCGCCGGCTCCTCCGCCTCCTTGGCGGAATAGTAGGCGCTGACCAGGGCCAGCCTGGCAGTGTCCTCGTCCGCCACCACGGGCAGGATCCCGTCAAAGCTTTCCATCTTGCCGTCCAGCAGGGCTTCCAGATATTCACTGAGATCGAAGTCCGTATTGCAGCGCACGCCCATTTCCAGTCCCGTCATCGGGAAGGAAATGTCGTCCAGCGTTACGTCCACGCTGTAGGCGTTCACCGCGTCCACCAGCATCGCGTGGGCATCGGCGGGAGTCTTGCCGCCGATGTCCAGGCCGCAGAGCATCGTGCCCTCGGGGAAGATGTCCCGGCGCAGCTCTTCCGTCGTCGCTTCGGAGGAAGTCTCGGCGGTGGTGCTCACGCCTTCGGAAGCCTCTGCCTCGGTGGTCGTCGGCGTATCGTCCGATCTCTGCAGCACTACGACCGCCGCAGCGATGAGAAGGATCAGCACTGCGAACAGCGGGATGAATATTTTGGCATAGAAAGAAGGTCTTCTTTCCTCTGTTTTTTTCATTTCGGCTCCTGATGTTGCTTGATGGATACTTCCTTAGAAAATAACACGCTTACCCGGCCTTTTCAAGCACGGGCAAGCGGTTGTTCGGGAATTTAAGAAAGATTTCATCGTTCTTTCACAATCGTTTCTCAAAGCTGTCCGGCCGGGACCGCGTTCGTTCATCGTCCCGCGCCGGCAGTTTTGCGTCTTAGGTATTCTCCAGCTTCAGTTCCTCCGCCAGATCCTTTCCCTTCAACTGCCCCACGGCCCGGCTGGCCGTGAAGAACACGATGGCGATCACCA
The DNA here is from genome assembly GCA_017613225.1 of Lachnospiraceae bacterium. GTDB lineage: Bacteria > Bacillota > Clostridia > Lachnospirales > Lachnospiraceae > UBA3774. Next base: position 4,669 of record JAGAEH010000178.1, on the reverse strand, counting down.
GGATCACAGCGATCACGATGGCATGCCAGGGCACGTAGAAAGCGCCCACCAGGTTCTGGCCGATCACCTTGAAGATGGCGTAGGTGAACAGGAAAGCCAGGGCCAGTCCCAGCACCAGGCTGCGGGTCACGTACAGCAGGCTCTCGCAGCGCATCATGCGGGTGAAGTCCTTCTCGCCCATGCCCACGGACTTCAGGATCGCGAACTCCCGCCGGCGCAGCCGGATGTTCGTGGAAATGGTGTTGAACACATTCACGGCGCTGATCAGGGCCATCAGCACGATGAAGCAGGTGGAGAAGACGGTGAGGATCTTTAAGAACATGCGGTAGGTCTCCTTCTGCTGCGCCTGGTCATAGACCTGGCCCGCGCTGCCGCTCTCATCCAGGAAGCTCTCCACTTCCTCCGCCGCCGCGGTGTGCTCCGCTGCCCTGACGGCATACTGCGTGTAATGATTGGCTCTCTGCACGTCGTTTTCCGGGATCACATGCTCCATCATGGACAGGGGGTAGATGATGGCCAGGCTGTCGCTGCCCGCCGCGTCCATCCAGGGGTGTTCCCCTGCCATGGCGCCGGCCTTCAGTTCCAGGGTGATCAGCTTCTCCGGATGGTCCTCCAGGAATTCATCGTCTTCCTGGATGTACTCGCCCTTTTCGTCGACGACCGTTTCCAGCGCCGACTCCGGCAGATACCAGAGATGGACACCGTCCTCGGCGACTTCCACGCTCTTGAACTGATAGCCTTCCATCTGCTCCGCGGTGTACCAGGTGAGGGTCTTTGCGCCGTCCTCCAGGATATCCAGGGAATAGCGCATCTGGCTCCTCTTCTCTCCGTCGTACACCCGGTGGATGGCGTGGTTCACCACGATGCCCTGAGGATCCTCTGCGTTCATAAAGGCCGCGGGATCCAGCCCCAGCTGTCCGCACCAGGCTTTGAAAGTGTCGTCGTCCAGGAACTGGGCGGTGCCGTAGAACCGCATCATGCCCCCGACGACCTCGTCTCCGCCTCTCCAGGTCTCGGTGAAATCCCTATACTCTCCGGTGACGTTCTCCGCCGGGACATATAGGTCGGCGTAGCACGACCGGGATACCGCCCCCTCTTCCACGTGCTTCGCGGCCCGGATGCCCTCCAGGAGGTCCCGGGGATCCGCCTCCTCATCCGTATTATAGACGTAGAGGTCCGCCCCGATGTAGTCCGCCGCGTAGGCGTTCAGGTAAGTCCGCAGGTAGTCGCTGAAGGAAGCAGAGCTGATGAACAGCACCAGGCTGAGGGCCAGGGACAGGATCGTGATCACGTATTTGCGCCTGCTGCGGGCGTAGTTGCGGCCCGCCAGGGTCCCGCCGAAGCCGAAGATCTTTCCGCTGATGCTGCCGCCCTTCGCCTTATTGCCGCGGATCTCGCCGGTCTGGCGGATGGCGTCCATGGCGGAGGCGTGGATGGCCTTCTGAGCCGGGATCAATGCGGAGATCAGGGTGGTGACCAGGCAGATGGCCACCGCCATCAGCAGGGACGGCAGACTGAAGACGATCCTGATGGGCACATAGCTGTAGGAGGCGCCGAACACGGCGGAAAAGTCCTTCCGAAGGAATGCCAGCACCCCGCCGATGCCAGCCAGCCCCAGGCCCATGCCCAGGGGGATGCCGATGCCGCAGAGGATCAGGCTCTCCATCAGTACGGTCATGCGGACCTGGCGCTTGGTGGCGCCTACGGAGCGCAGCACGCCGTAGCTCTTTAAGCGCTCCGCGATGGAGATGGAAAAGGAGTTGTAGATCAGGGCCACCGAGCCGAATACGATCAGGACCAGCAGGATGGCCACCATGCCGTACAGCACCCGCAGCACGCCGGAATCCCGCACCTGACCGGAATACAGCAGCAGGTTGGAGTGGGGCTCCAGGTTCCTCGAGAGCAGGTCGTCTTTCTCCACCTCCGTATAAAAGCGGGAGGGGTGCTCCATGGTAAAGAACAGGGTGGACAGGCCGATGCCCTCCGTCTCCCCGGTGGTCAGGGCCGTATAGCCGGGGCAGGCGTAACCTTCGATGCTGTAGTCGAAGCGCTCGTAGAAGCCCACCACGGTGTAGGTCTTTTCCGCTGTGTCCACGATCGTTTCGGCGATGCCGTCGCTCGGGAAAAAGCCTGCCTTTTCCGTCATCACCCGGCCTTCGGCCAGGCGCCTGCCCGCTTCCAGCTTCAAGGTATCCCCCTCCGCAAAACGCAGGCCGCCCGAGGTCTCCAGGTGCGCCGGCAGCAGGATCTCTCCGCTGTTCTGCGGCAGTCTCCCGCTCTTTAGGTGGATGGATACCAGCTCTTCCGCCTTTTCGTCAATGGACTGGATGAACAGATAGGGCTTGGAGGGATTCTCGTTGGGGAGCAGCGCCCAGCCCACGTCGGTCCAGACGCTGGCGTCCTTGATAAAGTCCTGGGACATGGCACGCTCCAGAAGCCGGCTGTCCAGGTTGTAGTAATTCCCTTCCCACGCGCCGCATTTGGCGATCTCGTTGTCCGCCAGCCAGGTGCGGCCGCTGGCAGCGCCTACCAGCACGGCCGTGAAAAGCGTCATGGACAGGATGATGCCCAGGATGGTCACGGCGGTGCGCGCCCGGTTCTTCTTCAGGGAAGCCCAGGTGAAAGAAAGCAGTACCTTCATGGCCTTACCTCCGGACGCGGGTGTCCCGCGCGATGCGGCCGTCCTCGATGGCAATGATGCGGTCCGCCTGCAGCGCGATGTTCTCGTCGTGGGTGATGACCACCAGGGTCTGCCCATAGGTCTTGTTGGAATACTTTAAGAGTTCGATGATCTCCTGGCTGTTCCTGGAGTCCAGGTTGCCCGTGGGTTCGTCCGCCAGTACGATGGCAGGCGCGTTCATCAGCGCACGGCCGATGGACACCCGCTGCTGCTGGCCGCCGGAGAGCTGGTTGGGCAGATGAAAACGTCTGGCCGAAAGATCCAGCACGTGCAGCAGTTCCTCCAGACGGTCCTGGTTGACCTTTCTGCCATCCAGGAGCACCGGAAGCGTCATATTCTCCTCCACGGTCAGCACCGGGATCAGGTTGTAAAACTGGTAGATCAGGCCCACCTCGCGGCGGCGGAAGATGGCCAGCTGCTCATCATTTTGAGCATAGACATCCTGGCCGTTCAGGTAGATATGTCCGGAAGTCGGACGGTCCACGCCGCCCAGTGCGTGCAGCAGTGTGGATTTGCCGGAGCCGGACGGGCCGATCACGGCAAGGAATTCACCCTTTTCAATAGAAAACGATACGTTATCCAGCGCCCGGACTTCATTTTCACCGGAGCCGTAGATCTTGGTAAGCTGATCGATTCTGACAAGTTCCATAATTCTCTCCCCCTTCGGGTTTTATGAGACCAGTCTATCAGGCCAAAGTGACAATCCGGTGACTGTTTTATAAAACGCTTTTATAGAACCGGATCACGAAGCGGGCCCCGCCCTCGCGGCGGTTTTCCGCGGTGATGGTGCCGCCCTGCTCGGTGATGATCATCTGGGAGAGCGCCAGGCCAATGCCGATGCTGTCCGGCGCAGCGTTCTTCCCGCGGTAATAGCGTTCAAAGACATGGGGCAGGTCCTCTTCGGCAAAACCTTCGCCGGAGTCCTCGATGCAGATCTCGGTATAGACTGCCGTGGTCTGGGCGGAAAGGCGCAGCTTGCCGCCCTCCGGCATGTGCTCCATGCAGTTCTTGATGATATTGGAGATGGCCTCCTGGGTCCAGTCGGGATCCACTTCCAGCGTGCCGCCGTCGCTCTTTAGAATCAGGCCGATGCCCCGGATCTCAAAGGGGATGGCCAGGGTCTCCGCAGCCTTCGTGAGCAGCGTGCGCGCTGCGATCGTCTTCGGCTCGAACACAGCGGTCCCCGCGTCGATCTTGGAGATCTTTAAGAGCGACTCCACCAGCCAGCTGACCTTGCTCTCCTGCGTGTGCAGGTCACGCAGCAGCTCTTCACGCCGGTCCGGGGAGATGGTCTGTTTGGAGAGCATCTCCGTCACCAGACGCATACTGGTGAGAGGCGTGCGCAGCTGATGGGAGATATCTGCCATGGCATCCGCCAGGAAGAGCTTGTCCGCTTTCAGCTGGTCCGCCTGCTCTTTCAGGCGCAGCGTCATCTTGCCCAGTTCGTTGTTCAGAACAGCAAGTTCGCCTTCGCTGCTCTCGCTGATCAGCACCTCGTCCTGGCCGTGCAGCACACGGTCGATGCGGTCGGACATGGCCGCGATGGCGTTGTAGCGTTTATTCAGAAAAATGATGTGCGCTGCCAGCATCAGCAGGCCGCAGACGAGCACGACCGCCCAGGCCGGAAGGGCCGTGACCAGGCACAGCACCGTCCCCGCCGCTGTCAGCACGATATCTATGATGATCTCCGCGATATAATCTCTATTCCGGATCCACATTTAGTCCACCCTGTACCCCATGCCGCGCACCGTCTTGATGATCTGCGGCTGCGCCGGGTCTTCCTCGATCTTTTCACGCAGACGTTTGATGTAGACCGTCAGCGTGTTGTCGTTCACATAATCTCCGGCCGCGTCCCAGATATCCTGCAGGATCTGCTCTCTGGTGAGCAGCCTGCCGCGGTTGGAAAAGAGCTGCATCAGCAGCCGGTATTCCAGTGCGGAGAGCGCCAGTTCTTCCCCGTCTTTCGTGACGGTGCCGCTCTCCGTATCG
>JAGAEH010000177.1 GCA_017613225.1 Lachnospiraceae bacterium | reverse complement strand
TGACACCATGGAATCCGGTGAGACCGACATCATCTTCTCCACCTGGGGCGGTGCTGCCTATGAGCCTTTCACCATCATCTATGAGTGCTATGTGAAGCCGGACACCAAGATGGAGTATGGTTTTGAGCCCGATACCGTTTCCTTCACCCTGAACGTCAACGGCAAGGACTTCACCCAGACTCTGACCACCTGGACGCTGTGGATGGACGGCGACAGCGAGACCATTCTGACTTCCGATGATGGTTCCCTGACGCTGGAAGCGTTCGCGAACTATGACGCTGCCACCAAGTGCGCGTTCCTCGGCGTAGTCGAGAACGAGTACCTGAAGCAGTATGTTGTAACTCCTGTCTACTATCGTAACGTGGGCAGCCTTGTTTCTCAGAAGGGCGATTTCCCGCTGCAGACCTATGCAGACCTGATCGACTTCGGCGGACTTCGTTTCTACACTTACAACTACAACGATACCGAGTGGGCTGAGGCCGCTAAGACCCTGACCTATTAATCCGGGTCCGTATCATAATCGCAGAGTTGTAAAAAAAAGAAGGTGGGGGGCTGGTGAAGACCAGCCCCCTTTTACCATTTCTGAGAGAGGTGCTCTATGTTTAAGTATGTCATCAAACGTCTGATCCTGATGATCTTCACGTTCTTCATCATCACGACGATTTGTTTCATCCTGATCAAGCTGCTGCCGCTCCCTGCCGTCAAGAGCCAGGGCCGTGACGTACAGCTGATCATCCGCCGGCGTGAAGCCATGGGCTACAATCTGCCCATCATGACGCAGTACTGGCGCTACTGGGCGCATCTGATCCGAGGCGACTGGGGCCTCGGCGAACAGATGTATCTGGGCCAGGAAGTCTTCCAGGTGATGATGAATAAGATCCCTTATTCCGTCGTCGTCAACCTGTATTCCATTCTGATCTCCATCCCTCTTGGGATCCTGCTCGGCATTTTTGCCGCGCTTAAGAAGAACAAATGGCAGGACCATGTGATCTCCACCCTGGTCATGTTCTTCATCTCCGTGCCAAGTTACGTCTACGCGTTTCTGGTACAGTATTTCTTATGTTATAAAACCGGCTGGTTTTCCCTGACCATCGCCTCAAGAGAGCAGGCCGCTTTCTTTTCCTGGCCGATGTTCAAGTCGATGCTGCCGGCGATCATATCGCTCTGTTTCGGTACCGTCGCCAGTCTGACGCGTTTTACGCGCGCAGAGCTGTCTGAGGTGCTGACCGGAGACTATCTGCTGCTGGCGCGCACCAAGGGCCTGACCAAATCCCAGGCCGTCACGCGCCACGCAATGCGCAACGCGATGGTGCCCATCCTGCCGATGATCCTCAGCGAATTCGTCTGGATCCTGGGCGGTTCGCTGATCATCGAGAGCCTGTTCTCCATCCCCGGCGTCGGCAACCTGTTCGTCCAGTCGGTGGCCCTGCGTGACTACAACTTCTTCATGGCAGATACAGTCTTCTATACGTTGATCGGCCTGACTTCAGGCCTGCTGGTGGATCTGAGCTACGGCTTCATCGATCCGAGAATCAAGATGGGGGCGAGGTAAGATGTACGAGAATCAATTCGAAAAGTATTCCGGTATCCCTGCCGAGAAATTCCAGACCATCGATACCAGCGGACGGATCACGGACAAGAAGCTGTCTACCAAACCCGTCGGCTACTTCCGTGACGCCATGGGACGGTTCCGCAAGAACAAGTCCTCGGTGGCAGCCGCCATCATCATCTTATTACTGCTGCTGTACGCCATCATCATCCCGATGATCTCTCACTACGACGTGACCTTCCGCGACGGCTACTACAAGCTGCTGCTGCCCCATGTGAAAGGTCTGGAGTGGCTGGGCATCGACGGCTGCATGGAGCAGAACGAGACCCAGGCAGGCTACGACTATTACAACTCGATCCTCTATGAAGTCGACCCCGAGAATACCGCTGTCAAGGATATGCGCGAGCACTACAAGGACATGAACGGTATCGATTATTACAGGCTGTATGTGGACACCTATGATAAAGTCGGCTTCGCCTATGTGGACATGACCGAACAGCAGTACCTGGATCTGCAGGCCTATCAGAACGAGAACAACATCCAGGTGATCTACCCGCTGCCGGCCAACTACAAGACCAACTACGTGGCGGTGACTTCCGGCGCCAACCTGTGGTATGAGCTGAAGGATTCCGGCCCCAATACCCAGGGCGAATCCGCTTATCATGAAGAGGACGGCACGCCGATCTATGTACCGGCATATCACACCTCCAAGAATGAGCACCGCGCCAAATACGACTCCCTGCGCATCGCGGGAGACGACGGCGGCGAGAACGGCACCGAGTGGTACACCTACGCGGTCAAGAACCAGTCCGGCTACCGCATGCGCGTGCTCTATTCCGAGTACTACCGCTACAGCTACGGCTTCTATGCCTCCCACCCGCTGGGCACCAACCAGCACGGGCAGGACCTGCTGGTCTGCCTGGCCGCCGGCGCGAGACTGTCCTTCATCCTGGCCATCTCGGTGTCCATCCTGAACTTCTTCATCGGCGTGATCTTCGGCTCCATCTCCGGTTACTACGGCGGTTGGGTCGACCTGGTGCTGGAACGTGTTACGGATATCCTGAGCGGCGTGCCCTTCATCGTGGTGGCCACGCTGTTCCAGCTGCACCTTGCCGATAAAGTCGGAGTGGTGGTCTGCCTGTTGTTCGCTTTCATAACAACAGGCTGGATCGGCATCGCTTACCGCGTGCGTACGCAGTTCTACCGTTTTAAGAATCAGGAGCATATCCTGGCGGCCCGCACCCTGGGCGCTTCGGACGCGCGCCTGATGTTCCGGCACATCCTGCCGAACTCCCTGGGCACCATCATCACCGGTACCATCCTGATCATCCCGAGCGTCATCTTCTCCGAGTCGATGCTGTCCTACCTGCACATCATCAGCCTGGAGACTTCGGGCCTGACCTCCATCGGTACCATGCTGTCCAACGGACAGGCTTACCTGTCCACGTATCCGCATATCCTGCTCTTCCCGGCGATCTTCATCTCACTGCTGATGATCTCCTTCAACCTGTTCGGCAACGGATTGCGCGATGCCTTTAACCCTTCGCTGAGAGGAGTGGATGAATAATGGCACAGGAAAAGATCTTACAGGTAAAGGATTTAAGGATATCGTTTAAGACCACCGGCGGCAAGCTGCAGGCGGTCCGTACCATCAGCTTCGATCTGTACCGCGGCGAGACCCTGGCCATCGTGGGCGAGTCCGGTTCCGGCAAGTCCGTGACCAGCCGCGCCATCATGGGCATTCTGGCCGGCAACTCCATCAAAGAGGGCGGCAAGATCCTGTTCGAAGGCAAGGACCTGATGAAGATCTCCGAAGAGGACTTCCAGAAGATCCGCGGCGACAAGATCTCCATGATCTTCCAGGACCCGCTGTCCAGCTTAAACCCGATCATGCGCATCGGCCCGCAGCTGACAGAGGCCATGCTGTTAAAGAACAAAGCGGCCCGTGAGGAGAGCAAGCAGGTACTGGAGAAGTACTATAAGGAGCTGGAGACCAACATGACCGAGGCCGGCGTGGAAGGCGCGGCGGAAGAGGTCAGCAAGTTCAAGACCATCAGCGCCCGCTATTCCAAGCTTCTGCATGACTACACCGACGCCCGCGACAACACGGAAGAGGCACAGGCCCTGGCGGAGAACCTGGCCCTGCGCATCGAGAACAAGGCCATCGACAACTCCTTCTACTCCGATCTGAGCGAGTTCGTGAGCGCGGCCGGAAAGTCCAAGCACCCGTTCCTGGTCCATAAGAACGCGGAAAAGCTGGACGAGATGGTGGCGAAGATCAAAGAGGCGGCTGCCCATAAGAAGAAAGACGCCGCAGCCTATGCCGACATCGTGGAACCGCTGAAGAGCAGCGCGGAGTTTTTAAAGACCGCTTCCGAGCGTCCCGTCCCGGACACCTTCGCCCTCAGCTATCATCTGGCCTTCGTGGAGGACAAGATCCCGGAGATGCGGGTGGACGAGATGAACACCATGACCAGGAGGGAACTGGAGGAAGGTTTCCTGTACGGTTTCAGGCAGAAGGCAGAAAAGGCCATCGCCAACGCCATCAAGAAGTCCGACGCGGAGCGCGTAAAGGCCATCGCCCTGCTGGAGAAAGACCTGCCGATCTTCGAGAAGGCAGATCCGGTCCAGAGTGAGGCCGAAGCCGCCGCGAAGGAGATGAAGGAGGCTGTGGCCAAGTGCGTGGACAGCCTGGAGGTCCGCACGGACAACCTGACTCATACCTTCGATACCTCCATCGACTACGAGATCGACCACTATTTCGGCGGTTTCAAGCGCAACGAAAAAGAAAAGAAGCGCTATGAGCGCATGCAGAGGAAGTACGACGGCATCGTCGCCCGCGGCAAGACGCCGGAATGGGAAGTCATTCCCGCCAGCTACGTGGACCTGGACGAGGCCCATCAGGACATGATCGACACCGTCAGGGAGATGGACGCCCATCTGAAGGATATCATCGCGTCCAACCAGTCGCCCGATCTGGCAGGACGTACGGATGAACTGATCAAGCACCTGGTCCGCCAGACGTCGGACGGCTCCTACGAGCTGACCAAGGCTGCGGCCAAGGAGCGCGCCATCAAGCTGATGGAGAGCGTGGGCATCGACGATCCCCGCCGCCGCTTCCGCCAGTACCCCTTCGAGTTCTCCGGCGGCATGCGCCAGCGTATCGTCATCGCCATCGCGCTGACGGCGAACCCGGAGATCCTGATCTGCGACGAGCCCACCACCGCTCTGGACGTGACCATCCAGGCGCAGATCCTGGAACTGATCAACAACTTAAAGAAACAGAGAAATCTGTCCGTTATCTTTATCTCCCACGACCTGGGCGTCATCGCCAACATGGCGGACCGCATCGCGGTCATGTATGCCGGCAAGATCGTGGAATACGGGACGGCGGAAGAAGTTTTCTACGAGCCGGCGCACCCTTACACCTGGGCGCTGCTGTCCTCCGTGCCGGATCTGGCGACCAAGGAGAAGCTGTCCTCCATCCCGGGCACACCGCCAAATATGATCTACCCGCCGAAGGGCGATGCCTTCGCGGAGCGCAACGCGAATGCGCTGAAGATCGATTTCGAGGAACAGCCGCCTATGTTCC